>JBBIIR010000140.1:0-5754 GCA_037446455.1 Hydrogenophilales bacterium
CCTCCCTGGCCCTGCTCGGCCTGGGTCTGGCCGGCCTGGCGATGGCGCGCCGCCGTCGCGCCTGAGCGGCGCGTCCGCGGGCGCGACGCCTGTTGTAGAGTGGGCCCATGCGGGCCCACTTTTTTATGCAATGCCCGCACCGCCGTCCGCCGGCGGTGTCCCGCCACGGATCAAGCCTGCTCGCGCGTTGCCGCCCCATCTGAACGACGAACTGCGCCGGGCTGCCGCGCACCACTAGGCTGGCCGCCTGGAGCGGGCGGAGGCCCTGTACCTGCGGCTCCTGAAAAAAGCCCCGAGCCTGGCCGAGCCGCCCTATCTGCTCGGCAGCATCGCGTTCGAGCGGGGTCGCCTGCCCTATGCATTGCAACTTTCGGAAGACGCCTTGCAGGCCCAAACCGACTTCGCGCCAGCACACCTGTTGCGCGGCAATGTGCTGGCGGCCATGGGACGTCACGCGGAAGCGGAGGCTTGCTGGCGCCGCACGGTGGAACTGTCGCCCGGCGAACCCGCCGCCCACGTCAACCTGGCCTTGCGCCTGGGCGAGTTGGGCCGCGCGGATGCCGCCCTCGCCCATGCCCGCCATGCCCTGGCAATCAACCCGGTGCTTTTCCGCGCGCATTACGCCGCCGGGCTCGCGCTGCTGCAACTGAAATCCCTCGCCGAGGCGGAGGCGTCATTTGCCGCCGCCCGGCGCCTGGCGCCGGACAACATCGAGATCCTGCGCGCGCACGGCCGAACCCAGTGCATGCTGGGCAAGGCGGACGATGCGTTGGAAACCTTATGCCGGGCGCTGGAATTATCGCCCCACGATGCCGAAGCACGCCGCGCCCATGCCGAAGCGCTGTTGTCCCGAGGCCAGACCGCCGCCGCGGAGTCGGCCCTGCGCGCCCTGGCGGCCGAGCATCCCGACCCCGCGACGTGGTCGGCGCTGGGCGACCTGCTGCGGTCCACGGGCCGTTTCGAGGAAGCCGCCGGCGCCTACCGCCGGGCGCTGGCCATGGATTCCGGCGCCATCGACGCCCTGGCCGGACTGACACTGGGCAGGAGCCCCCTGTCCCCGCAAGAGGCGGCGAATCTGGAGAACGCGGCCCATCGCTGCGAATTGTCGGCTCCCGACCGCGCGAAACTGCTGCACGCCCTGGGTCGTCATTGCGAGCACCTCGGCGCCCTGGATCAGGCATTCCTGCATCACGCGGCCGCCAAGCGCGGTGCGGGATTCGGTCCTGGCCACGGGCACGGGCTTTGACGTCGACGGGTTTGCGAGAAAAATCGACGCGCTGATCGAAGCCTGGTCGCCGGATCAGGTCAAGCGACTCGCGGCGGCCGCGCCGCGGGATGCGCGTCCCGTGTTCATCGTCGGCCTGCCTCGATCGGGTTCCACCCTCGTCGAGCAAATCATCGCCAGCCACCCCGATGCCGCCACCCTGGGCGAGCGCATGGAAATTCCCGCAATCGCGGCTCAACTGGTGGATGTAGCCAACCCGGAAAACCTGGACCCCAATGCAACGGCGGCCTTGGCCTGCGAACACCTGGACATGCTGTCCAGGCTCGCTGGTCTGTCACGCATCGTGGTTGACAAGCAGCTCGACAATATCTTCCGGCTGGGCCTGATTGGCGCCCTCTTCCCCGATGCACGCGTGGTGTTATGTCAACGGGATTTGCGCGACCTGGGCCTTTCCTGCTACCTGCAGGAATTCACGGGCGCCTATAACGAGTTCCTGGATCCGGGAGATATCGGGCATCGCGCATTGCATACCCAGCGCCTGGCGAGACATTGGTTGGCAAATCCGCCCCTTCCCATACTGCGAGTCCAGTATGAAAACGTCATCCGCGATTTGGAAGGCCAAGCCCGCGCGATGCTCGATTTCCTTGGGCTGGATTGGAATCCGGCATGCATCGACTTCCACCGCACCGCGCGCCGCATCAGCACATCGAGCGATTGGCAAGTGAAACAGCCCCTATATGATCGCTCCGTCGGAAGATGGCGCGCTTTCGAAGCGCATCTGCGCCCCCTCCTGGAGGCGCTGGACGGCGAAACGGGGTACGAATGATGCCGAAATGTGAAGGAAGCGCGCCGCTTTCCGGCTTCGCTGGACGGGCGGCCGCAGGCGTTCAATTCCGGGAGACGATGCCGGCCTTGGCCTGAAGGCGCCTGGAGAAGGCCACCACGCCCAGAGTCGCCGCGCCGATCACCAGCAACAGAATCGTGCCAGGCTCGGGCACGCTGTCCACGTTGAAGATGTGGTAGGCGCCGCTGAAAATCGGACGTTCGCCCCCCCGAAAAATGGCCGCGGTACGAACAATGAGGGGCTGGCCATCCGCGGTGATCTTCGTCTGGCTCCGCATGTCGCAGCCGTCGGTAAACTGAGTGCTTAACAGCAAGCGATATTGACCGCTGTCGATCGTACCGGACAGGCCTGCAAGATTGCGGCCCTGATCCAGACACTCCTTCCTCAACATGCTTCCGCTTGAGGTCTGAGCCATCCACTCCTTCCAGGTATGAGTGGCGGTTAGTCTGGGAGTCATTGAACCGCTGAAGACGATCGGATTACCCGATGGATTATTAGCCGGATTTGCATTCGTGTTTTGGGGGAGGTTCTGGCACGCGCCCGTCGCTGGGGTGACGGGGTTAGGCACGGCGGCCGTGGGAGGCGGATTGTCAATGGTCAGAGTAAAGCTCGTTCCATCCCGATTGACCCCTCCAAGCCCAATGATCTTTTCAGGGTTGTTCGGGTTGCTGATCAAGGAGTTTCTGCAAATCTCTGATTTGGGTGTACTGGCATCCTTGAGCCAGATCGTGTTGGCGAGGGCGCCCTGGGCCAGCAGGGCCAGCGAACAGAAAGCGAGCAATCGGGTCTTGTGCATGATGCTTCTCCGGATAAGCGCGCCGGCATGAAAAGTACCGGCCTTTTCAACATACAAGCAAGATTCAAGCCAACATATATGAATCAGTGGGTTAGCTTGATTTCGAGGCGATCCATGAACGATGTGTAAAAAAGCCCGACACCCCCTACACCCCCGCCACACGCTTGTTTCCGCCTGACGCTCGGCGTACCTCTCGCGGCGTCAGACCGGCCAGAATCACGGCGATGACCAACAGGTGATAGGGTAGTGCCCAGTAGGCGATGCCCAGGGTGAGGCCGCCGACGGCGTAGGCCAGCAGGGCGGCCTGCAGCATGGCGGCGTGGTCGCCGATCCAGGCGCTTTCGCCGCGGCCATGCCGCCAGGCGAGCAGGCCGAGGCCGATCAGGGCGCCGAGGAACAGGGCCAGCCACAGGCCGAGGCCGACGAAGCCGTGCTCCGCCAGCATTTCCACATAGGCGCTGTGCCAGTCCAGGGAGCCGCCCGTGCTTAGTGTGAGCACGGGCCAGGCGTTGAAGCCGGCGCCGGTGACGGGGTCGCGCAAGGCGGCGTCGAGGCCGATGCGCCAGACCGCGAGGCGGCTTTGCGCGGAGGCGTCGGCCTGGAACGCGGTGAGGGTTTCCATGCGCCCGAACCACTGTTCCGGCAATTGCACGAAGAAGCCCGCGCCCATCAGCAGCAAAAGGGGAATGGCGAGCAGCTTGCGCTGGCTGTGCCAGACCAGCAGCAGGGTGACGGCGGCGAGGGCGAGCATGCCGCCGCGCGACCAGGAGGACAGCACCGAACCGTAGCAAAGCACGATGCCGCCCAGCAGGGCCATGCGGACGCCGCGCTCGCGCGTCTGCCGCCACCACAGCACCAGCAGGGGAATGGCCATGCCGACGGCGACGGCGAAGGCGTTGTTCTCGTACCAGGGACTGCCGGGCGGGCCGTAGACGCGGTCCTGGAAGCCGCTCATCACCGCCCAGTAGCCGCCCTTGAGGGCGGGCAGCAGGATGCACAGGGCGAGGGTGGCGACGAGGTAAAGCAGCTTCTCGCGGGTGTCGATGAGCAGCAGCGTGAGCAGCAGCGGCGGCAGGATTTTCAGCACCCGCGGATATTTCTCCCAGGCTTCCCAGGGCAGCGCGCCGAAATGGCTGGTGACCGCGAACCACAGCCAGAGCGCGAGCAGTCCCCAGACCTGCCAGGCCAGCAGCCGCCGCCAGGGCAAGGTGCTCCAGGTCTTGTCGCGCCAGGTGTGGTAAATCAGGCTCAGCACCGTGACCGCGAAGAGGATCAGGTACACCGGAGCCTCGCGCATGAAGCCGACGGCGTAGCCCTGCGGCTGCATGAAGCCGAGCACCGCCAGGCCGAGCACGCCCAGCCAGGGCCGCGCCAGCGCCATGCCGCAGAGGGAGAGGACGATGACGAGGAGGCCGAGGTCTCTCACGAGCGGGTATTGGGCTCAGAGACGATGGGCGCATGCATTGCCGCACGCTTTCGCGACCGATATTGCGCGGCGGGACAGGAGTGCGGGAGTCCTTGTTGGACTTGGCATTGCCTTCGACAAGGGGTGTTCACGTCATTTCCCCAGCAGCGCCCGCAAATCCTTGAGCATCAGGAAGAGGTGGTACGGATCGGTCGGGCTGGGGTCGAAGTCCCAGGATGCGTACCACCGCCGCGCCGCTTCGTCCTTGGCATGCACCAGCAGGCAGCGTATGCCGGCAATCTCCGCGGCTTGTGCTGTCCGCAATAACGCATCTTTCAGCAGCGCCCGCCCGAGGCCCTTGTGCTGATGGGATTGGTCCACCGCCAGTCGGGCGAGGATCATCACCGGCAGCGGATGGCGGGCCAAGCCTTTTGTGACGCGCGGCGGCGCTGCCTGCGGATCGACGCTGCCTACCGCCAGGCTGTAGTAACCGACGACCCGGCCCTGACAACCACATACGTAGGTCTGCGCGCTATTCGCCTTCAGATTCATCAGGGCATGGCGTTGCAGAAACTGGTTCAGCGCGGGCTGGCCACAATCGAACGCATCCGTCTTGTCCGCCGCGCCGAGTTTGCGTATGGGCTCGTACGCCGAGGTCAATCAAGTACCCCCGGCTCGCGCAGCAACTTTTCCAGGCGGGGTTTGGCTTGCGCGGGGCGGTCCAGCGCCTGCTGAAAAGCCAGCCACTGTTCGTCATCGAGCACGAAGTGGCGACGCTCCGCCAGAGCTTGATTCGCCGCGGTGATGCCCGCATCGAGCAGGAATTCGCTGACATTCTTGTGACAGGACCGCGCGGCTTCCTGAAGCAACTGCTTCACGGAAGCGCTGGCGCGGACATCGATGCGTTCGCTCTTGGATACATTCAGGATGGCCATGGCTGTCTCCATTGGTCTGAGGTGGGCAGGATGATAACGTCCGGACAATGTTAGGACAACGGAATCATGGAATAACGGGGTCAGACCCCATAGCACTTGCTTGCATAGCTCTTGATCTGGCCATTTTCTGTTTCCTCCTTACCAGGTTCAATCCGGCCATGAGGTAGGCGCGAAACCCGCTCAGGCGTGCGCGTCTTCGCGCAGCGGATAAGGCTGAATCAGGATGTCGGCCGGCAAATCAAGGCCGCTGGCCAGGTTGCGGATCATGCCCATCGACAGGGGGCGGGTACGATTGAGAATATCCGCTACCCGGCCCCGGGGGCCAATGTAAGGCTCCAGATCTTTGCGCGTCAGTCCGCGCGCTTCCATGATGTGCTCGATGAAAGCGACCGGGTCGGGCGCCGTGATGGGGTAATGGGCCTTCTCGTAGGTTTCCACCAGGAGCGTGAGCACTTCAAGCCGGTCGGCCTCGGGACTCTGTTCGGGCACACCCCAAAGGCGCTCGATCTCCGCCAGCGCGGCACGGTGTTCAGCTTCGCTGCGAATAGG
>JBBIIR010000141.1:0-5709 GCA_037446455.1 Hydrogenophilales bacterium
TCCCCGGCAACGTGGGCGACGAGGCGGCCCTGGCCACGGTGGTGCGGCGCTTCTCGGAGAAACCCGCCCCCGGCGGTTCCGCCCGGCATAATCCGCGGCATGCAGCCTGCCTTTCTCTCTGAACTCTCCGCCGCGCTGCCCGCCCACGCCCTGCTGCTGGAGGCGGAGGCGCTGCGCCCCTACGAGTGCGACGGCCTTTCCGCCTATCGCCAGGTGCCCCTGGCCGTGTGCCTGCCGGACAGCCTGGAGCAGGCCCGCGCCGTGCTGCGCGCCTGCGGGAGCCACGGCGTGCCGGTGGTTGCGCGGGGCGCCGGCACCGGCCTGTCCGGCGGCGCCCTGCCGCTGGCGGACGGGGTGATCCTGTCCCTGGCACGCTTCAACAGGATCCTGGAAATCGACCCGGCCAACCGCCTGGCCCGCGTGCAGCCGGGCGTGCGCAACCTGGCCATCTCCGAGGCGGCCGCGCCGCACGGCCTGTATTACGCGCCGGACCCGTCCTCGCAGATCGCCTGCTCCATCGGCGGCAACGTGGCCGAGAATTCCGGCGGCGTGCACTGCCTGAAGTACGGCCTCACGGTACATAACGTCCTGGCGTTGAAGATGCTGAGCATGGACGGGGAACTCATCGAGCTGGGCCTGCCCGCCCTGGATAGTCCCGGCTACGACCTGCTGGCCCTGATGAACGGCTCCGAGGGCCTGCTGGGCGTGGTGGTGGAAGTCACCGTCAAGCTGTTGGTGAAGCCGGAACGCGCCCAGGTGGTGCTGGCCGCCTTCGATTCGGTCGAAGCCGCCGGCGCGGCGGTGGCCGACATCATCGCCGCCGGCATCCTGCCCGCCGGCCTGGAGATGATGGACAACCTGTCCATCCGCGCCGCCGAGGATTTCGTCCACGCCGGCTATCCCACGCAGGCCGCCGCCATCCTGCTGTGCGAACTGGACGGCGCCAACGCGGAAGTCTCGGAGCAGATCATGGCGGTGCGGGAGGTGCTGCTGCGGGCCGGCGCCGGCGAGGTGCGCACCGCCGCCGACGAGGCCCAGCGCCTCAGGTTCTGGGCCGGGCGCAAGGGCGCCTTCCCGGCGGTCGGCCGCATCAGCCCGGACTATTACTGCATGGACGGCACCATTCCGAGGAAGCACCTGGCCTTCGTGCTGCGCCGCATCGCCGAGTTGTCGGAGCAATACGGCCTGCGCGTCGCCAACGTGTTCCACGCCGGCGACGGCAACCTGCATCCCCTCATCCTGTTCGATGCCAACCAGCCCGGCGAACTGAAGAAGGCCGAGGACTTCGGCGCCGACATCCTCAGGCTCTGCGTCGAAGTGGGCGGCACCGTCACCGGCGAGCACGGCGTCGGCGTGGAGAAGCTGGACGCCGCCTGCAGCCAGTTCGCGCCGGCGGAACTGGCCCAGTTCCACGCCATCCAGGCCGCCTTCGACCCGGACGGCCTGCTCAACCCCGGCAAGGCCGTGCCCACCCTGCACCGCTGCGCCGAACTGGGGCGCATGCACGTCCAGGGCGGGCAATTGCCGTTTCCGGAATTGCCGAGGTTTTAGGGATGGCGGGCGAATTCCACCCCCACCCCAACCCCTCCCCCGTCAAGGGGGAGGGGCTCGGTATGGCTGGGCAAGCGGACACTCCCTCCCCCTCGAGGGGGGAGGGCGGGGGTGGGGGTGAACAGGCTCGCGCACAACCCGCCACCAAGTTGGCCCGCTCATTGCGCAAGAACATGACCGAGGCCGAGCGCCATCTCTGGCGCAACTTGCGCATGCTCCAATTGGGCGGACACAAGTTCCGCCGTCAGTTTCCCCTCGGCCCATACATCGTGGACTTTGTCTGCCTGTCCGCCCGTCTGATCGTGGAAGTGGACGGCGGCCAGCACCTCAACAACGCCCAGGATCAAATTCGCGATGCCTGGCTGGCCAACCAGGGTTTCCGCGTCCTGCGTTTCTGGAACAACGATGTCCTGGCGAGAACCGACTCGGTCCTCGACGCCATCCTGGCCGCACTTGCCACCCCCACCCCAACCCTCCCCCGTCAAGGGGGAGGGGGCGCTCATGGATAAGCAGGCGGAACTCCTGGATCGGGTCCGGCAAGCCGCGGCGGACGGGACGCCCCTGTGCATCCGCGGCGGCGGCAGCAAGGTTTTCTACGGTCGGTATTGCGAAGGCGAGCCGCTGGATTTGTCGGGCCATCGCGGCATCGTCAGCTATGAACCTTCCGAACTGGTCGTAACCGCCCGTGCCGGCACGCCCCTGGCGGAGATCGAATCGGTGCTGGCGGAACACGGCCAGTTGCTGCCCTTCGAGCCGCCCCACTTCGGCCAGAACGCCACCCTGGGCGGCATGGTGGCCGCCGGCCTCTCGGGTCCGCGCCGGCCCTGGGGCGGGTCCGTGCGCGACGCGGTGCTGGGAGTGAAACTGCTGACCGGCAGGGGAGAAGTACTGCGCTTC
The DNA here is from genome assembly GCA_037446455.1 of Hydrogenophilales bacterium. Taxonomy (GTDB): domain Bacteria; phylum Pseudomonadota; class Gammaproteobacteria; order Burkholderiales; family Thiobacillaceae; genus PFJX01. The sequence continues at coordinate 2,449 of JBBIIR010000141.1, forward strand.
GGCGGCCAGGTCATGAAGAACGTGGCGGGCTACGATCTCTCCCGCCTCATGGCCGGCGCCCTGGGCAGCCTGGGCGTGCTGCTGGAGGTCTCCGTCAAGGTGCTGCCGCGGCCCGCCGAGGAGCGCACGCGGATGTTCGAGCTCGGCGCCGAGGCCGCCGCCGCCCGCCAACTGGAGTGGGGGCGCCTGCCCCTGTCCCTGAGCGGCACCCTGTACGACGGCGAGCGGCTTTTCGTCCGCCTGTGCGGCAGCGCCCAGGGAGTCGCGGCGGGGCTGGCGGTCCTGGATGGCGAGGACGTCAGCGACGGGCCCTGGCGCGCCGCGCGGGAGCAGACCCTGCCCTTCTTCCAGGGCGAGGCTCCGCTCTGGCGCATCTCCCTGCCCGCCGCCGCGCCCGCCCTGAACCTGCCCGGCGCCTGCCTGACCGAGTGGGCGGGCGCCCTGCGCTGGCTGCGCACGGATCTGCCCGCCGGGATGGTGCGCCAGCGGGCCGCCGCGCTGGGCGGCCACGCCAGCCTGTTCCGCGGCCACGACGGCCGGGGCGAAGTCTTCACGCCCCTGGCGCCGGCCCTGCTGGCCCTGCATCAAAGGGTGAAGCGGGCTCTGGATCCCCACGGCATCTTCAACCCCGGCCGCATGTACGCGGGACTCTGATGCAGACCAAGCTGGCCGATTTCATCCGCGACACTCCCCAGGGCCGGGAGGCCGACGCCATTCTGCGTGCCTGCGTGCATTGCGGCTTCTGCAACGCCACCTGCCCCACCTATCAATTGCTGGGCGACGAGCTGGATGGTCCGCGCGGCCGCATCTACCTGATGAAGCAGATGCTGGAGGGCCAGCCGGTGTCCGGCGTGACCCGGGACCACCTGGACCGCTGCCTCACCTGCCGCAACTGCGAGACCACCTGCCCATCGGGCGTGCAGTACGGCCGTCTCGTCGACATCGGCCGGGAGCTGGTGGACAAGCTGCATCCCCGGCCTGCCGGCCAGCAACTGCTGCGCGCCGGCCTGCGCAGGACCCTGACCGGCGGCATGGTGTTCGCCGGACTGCTCAAGCTGGGACGAGGGGTGCGCTGGGCGCTGCCGGCCGCCCTGCGCGACCACGTGCCTCCCTCCCCCTCGAGGGGGGAGGGTTGGGGTGGGGGTGGGACGCCCACCATCCATCACCCCCTCCCCCCGCCCTCCCCCGTCAAGGGGGAGGGGGTGACGCGCCACATGCTGGTGCTGGAAGGCTGCGTGCAGCCGGCCCTGGCGCCGGAAACCAACGCCGTCGCCGCGCGGGTGCTGGGGCGCTTTGGCATCGACCTGATCGCCGCGCCGGCGGCCGGCTGCTGCGGCGCGATCGATCAGCACCTGGCGGCGCCGGAGGCGGCGAAAGCGGCCATGCGCCGCAACATCGACGCCTGGTGGCCCTACATCGAAGCCGGGGCGGAAGCCATCGTCATGACCGCCAGCGGCTGCGGCAGCCAGGTGAAGGAATACGGCCACCTGCTGCGGCTCGACCCGGCCTACGCGGACAAGGCCGCGAAGGTTTCCGCCCTGACCCGGGATTTGTCCGAGGTGTTGGCGGCCCAGGACCTGTCCGCCTTCAGGACGGCCAAGCCCCGGCGCGTCGCCTTCCATCCGCCTTGCAGCCTGCAGCACGGTCAGAAGGTGCGCGGCGTGATCGAGGCCCTGCTCACCGGCCTGGGCCACGAACTGGTGGCGGTGGACGAGGCCCACCTGTGCTGCGGCTCCGCCGGCGCCTATTCCCTGTTGCAGCCGGAGATCGCCGGCCAGTTGCGGGCGCGCAAGCTGTCCAATCTGCGGGCGCGCGGCCCGGAACTCATCGCCACCGCCAACATCGGCTGCCAGAACCATCTCGCCGCCGCCAGCGGCGTGCCGGTGGTGCACTGGATCACCCTGCTGGAGGCATAATCCCGCTCTACATAAAGAGGGGGAGCGCATGGCCATCACCGACTGGCCCGAGGGCGAGCGGCCCCGGGAAAAACTGCTGGAGCGGGGAGCGGCGGCCCTGTCGGATGCCGAATTGCTGGCCATCTTCCTGCGCGTCGGCGTGCCGGGAAAAAGCGCGGTGGACCTGGCCCGCGACCTGCTCAGTCATTTCGGCGACCTGACCCGCCTGTTCGCGGCGGAGCAGGCGGCCTTCAGCGCCTTTCCCGGCATGGGGCCGGCCAAGTTCGCCCAGTTGCGGGCGGTGCTGGAAATGTCGCGGCGGGCTCTGGCCGAGGAGATGCGCTTCGGGGATGCCCTCAATTCCCCCGCCGCGGTGCGCGACTGGCTGCGGCTGAAGCTGTCCGGCTTGCCGCACGAGGTCTTCCTGGCGGTGTTCCTGGACGCCCAGAACCGGGTGATCGAAGCGGAGGAGCTTTTCCGCGGCACGCTGACGCAGACTTCGGTCTACCCGAGGGAGATCGTCAAGCGCGCCCTGGCGCAGAACGCCGCCGGGGTGATCCTCGCGCACAACCATCCCTCCGGCGTGGCCGAACCCAGCCAGGCCGACCGTTGGCTGACCGATCAGCTGAAAACCGCGCTGGGCCTGGTGGACGTGAAGGTGCTGGACCATTTCATCGTCGCCGGCGGGACGGGGTGTTCGTTCGCCGAACGCGGTTGGCTTTGACCAATCGTCGGGCTTCCTGTATAAAGGCCGACTTTCCGTTTCAGTATCGTTCTGGGGTATTCATCATGGCCCGTGTATGTCAGATCACCGGCAAGAAGCCGATGGTGGGGAACAACGTCTCCCACGCCAACAACAAGACCAAGCGCCGTTTCCTGCCCAACCTGCAGTACCGCCGGTTCTGGGTCGAGAGCGAGAACCGCTGGGTTCGTCTGCGTGTTTCCAATGCCGCCCTGCGTCTGATCGACAAGAAGGGCATCGATGTCGTCCTGGCCGATCTGCGCGCCAGCGGCGCCGCTTGATAGGAGTCCATCATGGCTAAAGGCGGACGCGAAAAGATCAAGCTGGAGTCCACCGCGGGCACCGGCCATTTCTACACCACCACCAAGAACAAGAAGACCATGCCCGGCAAGATGGAGATCAGCAAGTTCGATCCCGTCGCCCGCAAGCATGTGCCTTACAAGGAAACCAAGCTGAAGTGAGCCGGTTGCGCCCAACAAAAAACCCCGCCGAGGCGGGGTTTTTTGTTGGTCCTGCCGCTCAGGCGTAACTGCGCAGGCGCAGGGAGAAGCGCGCAAGCGCCTCGATGCCGCTGGCCTCGGCCCGCTGGCACCAGTCCTGCAACTGGCGCACCAGCTGCTCGCT
>JBBIIR010000142.1:0-5668 GCA_037446455.1 Hydrogenophilales bacterium
ACGTCTGGGCTTCGACGAGTTTCTCGATATTCAAGCCTTTGACGGCTTTGAGCGTTTCGGTCCTTACATTGCCGATACTGCGGTAGCCGACAAAGTCACTGAGATCTTGCAGCAGGCCACGGCCCCTGTGTTCGTCTTCGTCATTACGATGGAGAACCATGGGCCGTTGCACCTCGAGCGGGCGGCGCCTGGCGATATCGATGCGCTCTACACCGCAGCGCCGCCGGATGGCTGCGACGATCTGAGCATTTACATTCGCCACTTGCGCAATGCAGATCAGATGATCGCGAAACTACGTCAGACGCTTGATCGATGTGAACGACCGGCCAGCCTGTGCTGGTTTGGTGACCATGTGCCGATCATGCCTTCGGTCTATGAGACCTTTGCTGCGCCTAACGGGGACGTCGAGTATGTTTTCTGGAGCAACAAACACCCCGCACCGCCTCGTACCGCAGCTTTGAAAGCGAATGAGTTGCCGATGGAGTGGCTGCGGGGTGTTGGCTTGGTAGAGATGCGCTGACACGACATGTGCGGGTAGGCCGCATGACTTCGCGTGCTTCCGCAGCAGCCCGCGGGCGTTATTGAGGAAGGTTCGACGGAGTGCTAGGCTACACCACCACCTTCTCCCTCCCCCCCTCGGCAATTCCCGCGCATGGCCCGCAAAGTCTTCATCCGCACCTTCGGTTGCCAGATGAACGAGTACGACTCCGACAAGATGGCCGATGTGCTGGCCGCCGGGGAAGGCTTTGAGCAGACAGACCGCCCCGAGGAGGCCGATGTCATCCTCTTCAACACCTGCTCGGTGCGGGAAAAGGCCCAGGAGAAGGTGTTCACCGACTTGGGGCTGGTGCGCCACCTCAAGCAGAAGAATCCGGACCTGATCATCGGCGTGGGCGGTTGTGTCGCCAGCCAGGAGGGGGCCGCCATCGTGCGGCGCGCGCCCTACGTCGATCTCGTTTTCGGCCCGCAAACCCTGCACCGTCTGCCGCGCATGATGGAGCGCAGGCGCAGTACCGGGCGTCCCCAGGTGGATATCGAATTCCCCGAGGTCGAGAAGTTCGACCACCTGCCGCCGGCCCGCGTCGAGGGCCCCACCGCCTTCGTCTCGGTGATGGAAGGCTGCTCCAAGTACTGTACCTTCTGCGTGGTGCCCTATACCCGCGGCGAGGAGGTGTCGCGTCCCCTCGCCGACGTGCTGGCGGAAGTGGCGCATCTCGCCGCGGCAGGGGTGCGCGAGGTGACCCTGCTGGGCCAGAACGTCAACGCCTACCGCGGCGCCATGGAGGGGGCGGCTCAGACGGGTGAACTCGCCGATTTCGCGCTGCTGCTGGAGCTGGTGCATGCGATTCCCGGCATCGAGCGCATCCGCTTCACCACCTCGCACCCACGTGAATTCACAGCGCGCCTGGTGGAGGCGTATGCCCGCCTGCCGAAGCTCGCGTCCTACCTGCATTTGCCGGTGCAGTCCGGCTCCGACCGCATCCTCGCGGCCATGAAGCGGGGCTATACGGCGCTGGAATACAAGAGCCTGATCCGCCGCATCCAGGCGGCGCGGCCCGGTATCAGCATCGCCTCGGATTTCATCGTCGGCTTTCCCGGCGAGACCGAGGCGGACTTCGAGGCCACCCTGAAGCTCATCGCCGACGTCGGCTTCGACGCTTCCTTCAGCTTCGTCTACAGCGCCCGGCCCGGCACGCCGGCCGCCGCCCTGGCCGACGCTACCCCGCAGGACGAGAAGATGCGGCGTCTGTACCGGCTGCAGGACTTGATCAACGCCCAGGCCGCCGCCCTCGGCGCGGCCATGGTGGGCTCGGTGCAGCGGGTGCTGGTGGAGGGGCCGTCGAAGAAGGATCCGAACGAGCTCATGGGCCGCACCGAGAACAACCGCATCGTCAATTTCGCCGCGCCCCCGCGCCTGGTCGGACAGTTCGCCGAGGTCGCCATCACCCAGGCCAACCCGCATTCCCTGCGCGGCGAAGTGCGCATCGCCGCTCTTGATTAGCCATGATGTTCAGCCAGTCTCCAATCCGCGCAATAAATCGTCATTCCGGGGCCGCGAAGCGGAACCCGGAATGACGTGCTGAACTTTGTGGCTAATCAGGTCGTCGCTTGAGATGAGCGAAACCGTCAGCTTCCACGATGCCGAGAACAGCCGCCTGGCCAACCTGTGCGGCGTGCTGGACGAGAACCTGCGCCAGATCGAGACGGCGCTGAACGTTTCCATCGCCCGTCGCGGCGAGGTGTTCCAGGTGGAAGGCGACAAGGCCGCCGAGGCGGCGCGCCTGCTCAAGGACTTCTACCAGCGCGCGCGCAAGCCGCTGGACATCGACGACGTGCAGCTCGCCCTGGTGGAGAGCGCCCACAAGCCGCCGCCGGGCCAGGCTGCTGCTCCCGAAGAAGACAACATCCCGGTGCTGATGACCCGGCGCGCCGGCCTGCACGGCCGCACCGCCCGGCAGAACGCCTACATCCGCCAGATCCAGGAATACGACATCACCTTCGGCATCGGCCCGGCCGGCACCGGCAAGACCTATCTCGCCGTTGCGGGGGCGGTGGACGCCCTGGAGCGCGACCTGGTCAAGCGCATCGTCCTGGTGCGCCCGGCGGTGGAGGCCGGCGAGCGCCTGGGCTTCCTGCCCGGCGACCTGGTGCAGAAGGTCGACCCCTACCTGCGCCCGCTCTACGACGCCCTCTGGGACCTGATGGGTTTCGACAAGGCCAACCGCGCCTTCGAGCGGCAGATGATCGAGGTGGCGCCGCTCGCCTTCATGCGCGGCCGCACCTTGAACCACGCCTTCATCATCCTCGACGAGGCGCAGAACACCACGCCGGAGCAGATGAAGATGTTCCTCACCCGCATCGGTTTCGGCTCCCGCGCCGTGGTCACCGGCGACGTCACCCAGATCGACCTGCAGCGCCACCAGAAGAGCGGCCTCATCGAGGCCAGAGAAGTGCTGAAGGAAGTGCGCGGCATTGCCTTCACCGAATTCCGCAACGACGACGTGGTGCGCCACCCGCTGGTGGCCCGCATCATCGATGCCTATGACGCTTATGGGCGTGAGGGGTGAGGCGTGAGGCGTGAGGCGAAGCTCGGTTTGACCGTGCAGTTTGCCCTTGCCGACACAACCGGCCTGCCCGGCCGCGCCGACTTCCGCCGCTGGGCCAAGGCCGCCCTCCAAGGCGACGTGGCCGCCGCCCTGCGCATCGTCGAGGCCGAGGAGGGACGGGCGCTGAACCGGGACTACCGGGGCAAGGACACCGCCACCAACGTGCTCACCTTCGATTACGGCCCCGATCCGGACAGCGGCGCGCGGAGCGGCGACATCGTGCTGTGCGCGCCGGTGGTGGAGCAGGAGGCGGCGGCACAGGGCAAGCCCCTCGCCGCCCATTACGCCCACCTTACGATCCATGGCATGCTGCATCTCCAGGGCTATGACCACGAGACCGGCAAGGCGGACGCGATCGCCATGGAAGCCGTGGAAAGCTTTATCATGCGGGCGTTGGGATTTCCCGACCCGTATCAATAACTTATGAACGACGACAGTAGTCCGCGACCGAGACTCATCGAACGTCTCACCTCCTGGCTCTCCCGCGAGCCCGACAACCGCGAGGAGTTGCTCGAACTCCTCCACGCCGCCTACGCCAACAACCTGCTGGATGCCGACGCCCTGTCCATGATCGAGGGGGTCATGCAGGTGTCCGAGATGCAGGCGCGCGAAATCATGATTCCCCGCGCCCAGATGGACGTGGTCGACATCAACGAGCCACCCGAGAAGTTGCTGCCCTACGTCATCGAAACCGCCCACTCGCGCTTTCCCGCCGTGGACGGTGAACGCGACCACGTGGTCGGCATCCTGCTGGCCAAGGATCTGCTGCGGTTCTGTAACGGCGAGGAGGTCAACCTGCGCGAGCAGTTGCGGCCGGCGGTGTTCATTCCCGAATCCAAGCGGCTGAACGTGCTGTTGCGCGATTTCCGCGCCTCGCGCAACCACATCGCCATCGTCGTCGACGAGTACGGCGGCGTCGCCGGCCTGGTCACCATCGAGGACGTGCTCGAGCAGATCGTCGGCGACATCGAGGACGAGTACGACTTCGACGAGACCGAGGACAACATCCTGGCCGAGGCCGAGGGCGTGTTCCGCGTCAAGGCGCAGACGGAGATCGCTGATTTCAACCAGGTTCTCGGCGCGAGCTTCGCCGACGACGAGTTCGACACCGTCGGCGGCCTGGTCGCCAACGCCTTCGGGCGCCTGCCCAAGCGCGGCGAAAGCGTGGAGATTGGCGACTTCCGCTTCCTGGTGTTGCGCGCCGACAGCCGGCGACTGCACACCTTGAGCGTGAGCCGTCTGCCGCAGGCCAGCCTGTTGTGATGGCCCCGGACCGACGCTGGAAACCCGTCCTGCTGTTTCTCCTCCTGCTGGCTTTGTTTCCCGCCATAGGCAGCGTTGCCGCCTGGCTGCGGGGCGAAGCCATGGCGTTTTGGGACTGGCTGGGGGTGTTCGCTTTGCCATTGCTGGCCTGGTTGTGGCTCAGGTATTTCTCCATCCTGGGGTGCCGGGAAAGCTGCCTGCCGCCTGATCGGGAACGAAAGTGAATACTCACCTTGCCAGACCGCGCGCGGGCCGCTATCTTCACGTAAGTCGCACGGCGACTTCTCGAAGCTCCCCTCGCCCGCAGGCGGGAGAGGGGCTGGGGGTGAGGGAAACGGGCAGGACTTTCATGCTTCGGGGCGTCTTCTCAAATTCATGTCCGTTAGCGCCCACTTGTTTTCGCCGAAGGCTTCCCCATCTGCCTCCGGCAGCCAACTTCCTGGATCGACCATGACCGCCTGGACCGACTTCCTCGCCTCCCGGGGCGCCCGTTTCGAACACGGCGGGGTTGCCGACTTCGGCGATCCCAAGGCTGAACTCGCCGCCGCCGCCAGCGGTGATGTGCTGGCCGATCTGTCCCATTTCGGCTTGATCGGTTTTTCCGGCGAGGACGCCGAGACCTTCCTGCACGGCCAGATCACCAACGACCTGCGCGCCCTGTCCGACGGCAAGGCGATATTCGCCGGCTACCTTTCCGCGAAAGGCCGCATGCTGGCCAATTTCCTGGTCATGCGGCGGGCCGGCGATCTGCTGCTGATGCTGCCCGAATCCCTGCGCGAGGGCATCCAGAAACGCCTGTCCATGTTCATCCTGCGCAGCCAGGTGAAGGCGCGCGATGCGGGTGGGGAATGGGTGCGGCTGGGGCTGAACGGTCCCGCGGCCGCGACGTTGGTGGCGGAGGTCCTCGGCCGTGACGCGCCCGTCGGCATCATGCGCATGGCCCAGTCCGAAGCCGTTTTCGCGCTGTGTCTGGGCGACGCGCGTTATGACCTGTTTGTCAGCCCGGATCGGGCCGTCTCCGTCTGGGAGCGGCTCGCCGCCCGCGCCCGGCCGGTGGGCGCCCCGGCGTGGGATTGGCTGATGGTGCGGACCGGTGTGCCGGTGGTGCTGCCGCCCACCCAGGACCACTTCGTGCCGCAGATGGCCAACATGGAGATCCTGGGCGGCATCAGCTTCAGCAAGGGCTGCTACCCCGGCCAGGAAATCGTCGCGCGCAGCCAGTACCTGGGCAAGGTCAAGCGCCGCCTGTATCTGGCCCATCTGGATGACGAGGCGCGGCCCGGCGACGAACTGTTCGC
>JBBIIR010000143.1:0-5657 GCA_037446455.1 Hydrogenophilales bacterium
TACAGGGAAATTTCGCCGCCACATCAAGCTGGGTTCGGCTGGGGACATCACTCGCAAACAAGTGCGTGAATACCTCGGGCTGGCGCTCGGGGCGGCTGCGAGGCCTTGATACGTGGGTGGTGTCGCGCCGCATGCGGGTTGCGCCCGAGCGTGGTTTTCGTGGTGGCGCCGGGCTCGTCCGTGGCCGTCCTTTCCTTCGTCTATGTCGCGGACCTGGCCGTGCCCTGCACCACCACGCCTTCGGCGCTTGCCGGGCTGTTCTAGCCGGGCGTCCCAATACCGAGGATGACAAGCATGCAGCAATGGGTTTTTCTGTCCGTGGCGATCGTCAGCGAAGTCGTCGCGACTTCGGCGTTGAAGGCGTCCGAAGGTTTTACCCGCTTATGGCCGTCCGTCATCGTCACCGTCGGCTATGCATCCGCGTTCTACTTTCTGTCGCTCACGCTGAAGACCATCCCGATCGGCGTGGCTTATGCGATTTGGTCCGGCGTGGGCGTTGCGCTGATCGCCCTGATCGCCTGGCTGTTCTTCGGGCAGGCGCTGGACACGCCCGCGCTCATCGGTCTGGCGCTGATCATCGCGGGTGTGGTGGTCCTCAATGTGTTCTCGAAGACGCTCGCCCACTGATGGCCGGGCGGCCGGACCTATTCACGGCGATTGGGGGCTTCCCAGGCTGCTCTTCAGCGCATCTCCCAGCTCCCGCCAGGAAATGGCCGGGAAAGGACTACGCGGCTGCCCCTGGTCGCCACCCATGACGACCATGCCCTGAGTGGATCCGGCCAGCGCTTCGAACCTGTCCAGGGCCGCGAACCAGTCCTGGGCAACGGTGTGGCCGGCCTTGCATTCCACCGCCAGCAGGCGGTCTCCGGCTTCCACCAGCAGGTCGATTTCATTACCGGCCGAGTCGCGCCAGAAATACAGTTCTTCCGGACGCAGGTGGTTACGTTTGAACTTCATGAATTCGGCCACCACCAGGGTTTCGAACAGTGGCCCGCGCAGGCTGCCCAGCACCAGTTCCCGGGCTTCGCGCACGCCGGCCAGCCAGGCGGCGAAACCGGTGTCGAGGAAGTAGAGCTTGGGCGTCTTGGTGAGGCGTTTGCCGAGGTTGCGGTGGTAGGGCGGCAGCAGGGCCACCAGATAGCTGGCTTCGAGCACCGACAGCCAGGCCTTGGCGGTGTTGTGGGTGATGCCGCAGTCGGCGGCCAGGGCGGACAGGTTGAGCAACTGGCCGGTGCGGGCGGCGCACATCAGCACGAAGCGGTGGAAGGCCCCCAGGTCGCGGACGTTGAGGGCCAGGCGCACGTCCCGTTCGACGTAGGTGGTGAGGTAGTCGGAAAACCACACGTGGGGCGGAATGTCCCGGTCCAACGGGGGCGGGTAGAAGCCCTGCCAGAGCACTTCTTCCAGGGTCTTGCCGGCCCACAGGTCGCGGGTTTCCGCCAGGCTGAAGGGCAGCAGGTGGAGGAAACCGACCCGTCCGGCGAGGGATTGGGTGATGCTTTCCGTCAGACCGAATTGCTGGGAGCCGGTGAGGATGAAGCGGCCTATGCCGGTGCCGGCGTCCACCAGGGTCTGCAGATAGGAGAACAGCTCGGGGGCGCGCTGTACCTCGTCGAGGATGGCGCCCTCGGGGAACTGGCCGAGGAAGCGGCGCGGATCGGCCAGGGCGAAGGCACGGGTGTCCGCGTCTTCCAGGCTGGCATAGGGTTTGTCTTGAAAGACGGCACGGGCCAGGGTGGTCTTGCCGGCCTGACGCGGGCCGGTAAGGGCGACCACGGGGTACCAGCCGGCAAGCTGGCGAAGACTGGAGGCGGCTTCACGAGGGATCATGGGGCGAATCCGACTCTCCTTCGTGCAAATTGTCAATAGAATTGAGAAATTGCACGTTCCATTCTCGTTCACGAGGTGGCTGCGCGGGAAATTAGGTCGGGTATTCCGCGTCGATCTTCACCGAGCCGGAGGAGAAGTCGTGGGTCCACATGGTAGCGACCTGGGTAAGCTTACCGATGAGCCGGAGTGGAGCGATGCATCCGCGGTTTCCGGATGACGCACAATGCGCGTCATATTCTTGAGATCAAGGGCGTATCTTGGAAATCACTCTGTTATGGATCTTGTCGGTCATCCTGATTCTGCTGGGCCTGGCGGGCACCGTGCTGCCTGTTCTGCCGGGCACCCTGCTGGTTTGGGGCGGCATTGTGCTGGGGGCCTGGATCGACGATTTCGCTCGTGTCGGCATGACCACCGTGCTGGTGATCACCGTGCTGGCGGTGCTGGCTTGGGCCTTGGACTATGTCGCCGGGCTCCTGGGCGCGAAAAAGGCCGGTGCCAGTAAACTGGCCCTGCTCGGCGCGGCGGTGGGCACGGTGCTCGGTCTCTTCATGGGCCTGGTGGGCGTGTTCTTCATGCCCCTGGTCGGCGCCGCGGTGGGCGAGTACCTGGCGCGGAGAGACCAGGCCCGCGCCGTCAAGGTCGGCGTCGCCACCTGGGTCGGTATCATGCTGGGGCTCATCGCCAAAGTGGGGCTGGCATTTATCATGGTGGGCATTTTTGGCGCGGCCCTGCTGTTTTGAGATGGCTCTGCTCGCATAGAGCAGGGAAGTTGCGCCGATGACGGAGAGGGTGGTTAGCGTCGTACACGAATTGCCGCTGTGCGCGGTATGCCAATGAGAGAGGAGAACCATGCAACCGACTGCCTACACGGGAAGCACTCGCTGGGACGAGCTTGAAGTCAACCGCATCCCCCTTGGCCAGCCGTTTACCTGGCTGGCCAAGGGCTGGCGCGATATCGGCAGGGCGGGCCTCTACAGCCTGCGCTACGGCGCGGGCATCGTGCTGATCAGCGGCTTGATCACCTGGCTGGTGTGGAGCACGGACAGCCTGTTCATGCTGCCCTTCCTGGTCGCCGGCTTTTTCATCGTCGCGCCGCCGCTGGGCATCGGCCTGTACCTGATGAGCGCCCATCTGGAACGGGGCGAGCCTCTCAAGGGCTGCAGCGCCTATCAGGCCTGGAAGCTCAACCAGAGCCAGGTGTCCATGGTCAGCACCGGCTTCACCATTCTGTTGAACATCTGGTTCGTCGCCAACGTCGGACTGTTCGCCCTGCTCTACGAGGGCAGCTCGCCGACGCTCGACAACTTCGTCACCCGGGTATTCCTGTCGGAAGAGGGGTTCACCTTCACCCTCGCCAGCATCCTGGTCGGTTTTGTGATCGCCTGGTGCGCCTTCGCCATCAGCGTCATCACCGTGCCCATGCTCATCGACCGCCAGGTGGACGGCTTCACCGCGATCCGCTTCAGCATCAAGTCGGTGCTGGGCAACATGCCGGCCATGATGCTGTGGGCGGGCCTGATCGTGTTCATCGTCGGGCTGGGCCTGGCCACCTTCTATCTGGGCCTGGTCATCGCCCTGCCGCTCATCGGGCACGCCAGTTGGCATGCCTACCGCGATCTGGTGCCATCCGGCGGGTAAGGCGGTACGTTCCGGCGCGTGCCCTACATCCCCGCGACCTGTTCCGCCAGCCAGCCCAGCGGTACCGCCTGGATTTCCGCCGTCAGGGGGTAGACCTCGGGGCCGGAGTAGACCACCAGACGCCGTTCCGGCCGCAGGTCGGCGCAGGCGGCATGGAAGCCGCGCTCGACCTTGGGGTTGAGGCCGCGCTTGATCTCGATGGCCCAGAGCCGGCCGTCGGGGCGGGCCAGCAGCAGGTCGATCTCGGCGCCGCCGCTGCTGCGAAAGAAATGGGCCTGCACCCCATCCGGGGCGCAGGCCAGGAGGTTTTCCAGCACGTGGCCTTCCCAACTCGCGCCGACGATGGGGTGGGAGAGCAAGGTGTCCAGGTCGCCGATCCGCAGCAGGGCGTGGACCAGGCCGCTGTCGCGCACGTAAACCTTGGGGGATTTGGTCAGGCGCTTGCCGAGGTTGGCATGCCAGGGCGGCAGGCGGCGCACCAGCAGCAGATCCACCAGCAGGTCCAGGTAGCCGGCGGCGGTTTTGCCGTCCACGCCCAGGTTGCGGGCGAACTGGGCGGTGTTGAGCAGGCCGCCCTGGTGGTGGGCCAGCATGGTCCAGAAGCGGCGCAGGGTTTCGGCGGCGATGCGCGGGCCGAACTGGGGGATGTCCCGTTCCAGGTAGGTGCGGATGAAGTGCTGCCGCCAGCCCAGGCTGCGCGGGTCGTCCGCGGCCAGCAGGCTGTCCGGAAAGCCGCCGCGCAGCCAGCGTTGGGCCTCGGGCAGGGCGCGCGCCTCCAGGGCGTCGAAGGGGTGCAGTTCCAGGTAGGCGATGCGGCCGGCCAGGCTTTCGCCGGATTGCTTGAGCAGTTCCGGCGAGGCGGAGCCCAGCAGCAGGAAACGGCCGGCGCGGCGGCCTACGCGCCGGCCCTGGTCGATGAGTCCGCGCAGGATGGGGAACAGCCCCGGGGCGCGATGCACTTCGTCCAGGATGACCAGCTTGTCGCGCAGGCCGGCGAGGTACAGCTCGGGCTGCGCCAGCCGCGCCCGGTGCTCCTCCGATTCCAGGTCGAGATAGACGGTGTCCCGTTCCCGGGCGGCTTCCAGGGCCAGGGTGGTCTTGCCCACCTGGCGCGGGCCCAAGAGGGCCGCGGCGGGAAAGTCATCGAGGGCCGCGAGCAGCCGGGGCAGGAGTCTGCGTTGAATCATCCTTGCAATATAGGAGTGTTATTCCATTTTTTGCAAGGATATATATCTTTGACCGGGGGCGTGCCCTGCCTGGACAGGGAAAAGCCGCCTCAGGTCCGGTATTCCGCGTTGATCTTCACGTAGTCGTAGGAGAAGTCGCAGGTCCACACGGTGGCCACCGTATTGCCGCGCGCCAGGTCCACGCGCACGGCGATTTCCGGGGCGGCCATGACGCGGGCGCCCTCGGCTTCCTGGTAGGAGGCGGCGCGGCCGCCGTTTTCCGCGACCAGCACGTTGCCCAGCCACAGGCGGATGCGGTCGACATCCAGGTCCTCGATGCCGGCGTAGCCGACGGCGGCGAGGATACGGCCGAGGTTGGGGTCGGAGGCGAAGAAGGCGGTCTTCACCAGCGGCGAGCGGGCGATGGCGTAGGCCACCTGCTTGCACTCGGCCTCGTCGCGGCCGCCTTCGACGCGCACTTCCATGAACTTGGTGGCGCCCTCGCCGTCGCGCACGATGGCCTGCGCAAGCTCGACCATGACCTCGGTGACGGCGGCTTGCAGGCTGGCGAAGCGGGGATCGCCGTCATCCATGATCACCGGGGCGGGCGTGCTGCCGGTGGCGATGAGGATGCAGGAATCGTTGGTGGAGGTGTCGCCGTCGACGCTGATGCAGTTGAAGGACTGGTTCACGGCGTGGCGCAGCATGGCTTCCAGGGCCTCGCAGGACACCGGCGCGTCGGTGGCGAGGAAGGACAGCATGGTGGCCATGTTCGGGTGGATCATGCCGGAGCCCTTGGCGATGCCGGTGACCGCGAACTCCACGCCATCGAGCGCCACCTTGCGGCTGGCCGCCTTGGCGACGAGGTCGGTGGTCATGATGGCCTCGGCGGCGGCGGCCCAGTTGGCGGGCTTGAGGTCGGCGATGGCGGCGGGCAGGGCGTGGATCAGCTTGCCCACCGGCAGGGGTTCCAGGATGACGCCGGTGGAGAAGGGCAGCACCTGTTCCGGCTGGATGCCCAGC
>JBBIIR010000144.1:0-5640 GCA_037446455.1 Hydrogenophilales bacterium
CGATTTGGCAAATCGAGCAGCAGATCAATGCTACTGGCAGCGGCAGTACCGGCGTGACGTCTACCTCTACTATCTCTAATTGTTCACCGTCGCCTTCAACCGCCACCTGTACTGTGACCACGACCACGACCAACAGTGGCCCGGATGGTGCTTTTGGCGGCGCCGGCCTGCGCAACACCTTCATTGGCCTGGCGGGTAGCTTCGGTACCGCGCTGGTCGGCCGTCACGACACCCCCTACAAGATCGCCACCGGCAAGTACGACATCTTTGCCGACAACATCGCCGACTATAACTCAGGCCGTGTGGACGGCGTGCAGTTGATCGACAACGTCCATGACGCCCGTGCGAACAATGCCGTCGCCTACATCTCCCCCAAAATGTCCGGCTTCACCTTTGCCGGCGCGCTGGTCACCTCCATGGATCATCTGAACAAAGCTGGTGATACCACGGACGCCATGTCTCTGGCCCTGATGTACGCCAACGGCCCTCTGACCGTTGACTTTGGCTGGCAGGACGTCAAGGTGCTCGACAGCAAGGCCTGGAAGCTCGGCGCCGGCTACACCTTCGGCGATGCGAAGATCGGTTTTGTGTATGAAGATGTCGAGAACTGGGGCGGTAATGCCAACCGTGATCGCGACAGCTGGCTGATCAACGGTACTTACAAGATGGGCGCGATCACCCTGAAGGCCATGTATGGTCAGGCAGACGTGGATGTTACCGCCACCGTCACCCGCGATCAGGACATGTTCGCCATCGGCGCCGACTACGGCCTGTCCAAGCGCACCACCGCTTACGTTGTTTGGACCAACGGCGATGACGACAACAACACAACCAACAGTGGCGACGTCTCCGGCTGGACCGTCGGCATGCGTCACAGCTTCTAATCCGGCTATTTAAGCGGATTCGCAGCGGAAACGGGCGCGGGCAACCGCGCCCGTTTTGTTTTCCATGCCGCGGGGACACGATGGGGTAGACCACGATTATTGTGCGAGCACTGAAAACTTCGGGGCGTTCATCGCTGAGGGTGCGCCCGAGACACGGGGGCGACTCCCCTCTTACAGTCCGTTTTGTTTTTGATCCTGGTTTGTTAGACTGCCCCGCCAAGGATTCCGCGCCATGACGACGATCACCTTCGACACCCTCAAGTTCGCCAAGCGACTCCAGCAGGCCGGGCTCAGCGAGGAGCAGGCCAGCGCCATCGCCGAGGCCCAGAAGGAAGCATTCGCCGAGGCCTTGGATACTTCCCTGGCGACGAAACTCGACATCGCGCGTCTGGAGGCGAAGCTGGATCACGAGACGGCGCTCCTGAAATGGATGATGGGCGTCCTCCTGGCGGTCGCCATCGCCAATTTCGCCAAGCAGTTCTTCTGACCCGTGCGGAACCACCAGCGTGTCGCCGGGCGCAGAACGCCGCGCATCAGCGTGCGATGGGGTGCGATGGGGGACGATTGTGCGAGCACTGAAAACTTCGGGGCGTTCTTCGCTGAGGGTGCGCCCGAGACACGGGGGCGCCCCCCTCTTACAGTCCGTTTTGTTTTTGATCCTGGTTGGTTAGACTGCCCCGCCAAGGATTACGCCCCATGACGACGATCCCCTTCGACACCCTCAAATTTGCCGAAACGCTGGAGAAAGCCGGCGCTTCTCGTGAGTTGGCCGCGGCCATTGCCGAGGCCCAAAAGCAATCCCTGGCCGAGGCGCTGGATACCACGCGGGCGACCAAGGCGGACATTGGCGATTTGCGTCACGAGATGCGTGAGTTGCGCACGGAGATGAACGGCAAATTCACGCTGTTGCAGTGGATGCTCGCTGCGCTCATCGCCATCGCCATCGCCAACTTCGCCAAGCAGTTCTTCTGACCGGCGCGAAAACACAAGCGCGTTACGGGGCGCGGAGCGCCGCGCATCGGTGGAAAACCAATCCAATCAACCTAACGGACATGACTTTGAGAAGACGCCCCGAAGCATGAAAGTCATGCCCGTTTCCCTCACCCCCAGCCCCTCTCCCGCAGGCGGGAGAGGGGAGCTTCGAGAAGTCGCCGTGCGACTTTCACGTTAAAACCGCAGTTGACCGGACTGTAGGTGCGAATTTATTCGCACAATCAACCGCTTGCGTGCGAATGAATTCGCACCTACATCAGTAACGCAACCGTTTGAAATTTCACAATATTCAATGCCAACTGAGGTTTTTAGGATCAACAACCTGGATGCCCGCCCCGCGCGGGCAGAACGGCTGTTTCATGGTTTCCTGCATGCTATTCGGGCCAGGCACGTTTTCCCTCCTTTCCCCCCTCGCTATTCCACCGAACCCGCAAGAAAAGGCGCGCAGGCCGGTGAATTCAAACGTTTGGCCTCGGGAGATGCCGTTCTTCCAACCGACTTTAGCGCGTGCGCCAGTATCCAGGGTTGCGGCGTTGGTGCGCGACAGCGAGCACTGTCAGCAAGTCGCCCTGAATCTCGTAAAAGACCGTGTAAGGAAAGTGCCGAAGAACACAGTGCCTGATCGCATCCTCGTCTTCAGGCCACGTGAGGGCATCTGCACCAAGCCGATCAATCGCGTCGAGCGTCTCTGATCGAAAAGCATCGGCCGCAATGGGACTGCGCTCGAAGTACCACAGGAACGCCTCTCTGATTTCCGCCTCTGCCTCAGGCAGAATCTCGATGGCAAACCGGGTCACAGAGCAATCAGTCGCGCCTTGGCGCCCGTCCAGGAGACGGCCTTGACAGTCCCCGCGCGCATAGCCGCTTGTCGCGCCCGTATCTCTTGCCGCCACGCTTCCGTAATCGAGCGATCGTCACTTCCTTCGAGGCTGTCAAGCAAGGCAACGGTCAGCGCCGAACGCTCGTCGGGAGGGAGTCCGAGAGCTTCGTCGAGAATGTGGTCTACGTGGGCATTCATGCGGAGAAGTCTAGCATTCCTGAGAAGCAAATCGTTAAAGGGTTTAAGAGGGCGGATTCCGGCGCAACGGGAGCCCTTCATGAAGGCTTGACGATTTGTTTATTGTGGATACGATAAATATCGTGCGGATCACTTACGACACCGCCAGGAGCGTCGCCAACATCAAGACTCGTGGCCTGTCCTTCGAGCGGGTGGCCGACCTGGATTGGTCTACCGCCGATATTGTCGAGGACGCCCGCCGCGACTACGGCGAGCGGCGCTATCGAGTGATCGGCTACCCGGATGGGCGGCTTGCACGTGGCGGACTTTACGCCGCGCGGCGAGGCCGTGCATGTCATCGGCCTGCGCAAGGCCAATGTTAGAGAGGGGCACCTCGAAATACCCTTGGTTCGTCGTCCCCGCGCAGGCGGGGACCCAGAAAATTCAACGGCCTGGATTCCCGCCTGCGCGGGAAAGACGGGTTTTTCGATGTGCCCAGAGGTGAAACGCTATGCCGAAACTTAAGCCGGGGACGATCCTCCCCTCCCCTGAAGAAGAAGCTTCCATCAACGCGGGAATCGCGGCCGACCCCGACAATCCGGAATGGACCGAAGAGGATTTCAAGCGCGCCCGGCCCGCGTCCGAAGTGCTGCCGAATATCTTTCCGCCCGCCGTGGCGGCGGAGATGCTCAAGCCCCGGCGCGGCCGGCCGCCGGCCGCCCAGACCAAGGAACACGTGAACCTGCGCCTGGACCATGAGGTGCTGGAGGCCTTCCGGGGCGCCGGCCCCGGCTGGCAGACCCGCGTCAACGCCGCCCTGAAGGACTGGTTGAAGGATCACTCGCCGGCCTGAGGGGGCGAGCGAAATAGGGCCGAAGCCTACCCGATGTGCAGCGCGGGAAATACCGCGTCGGCGACTGGCGCATCACATGCGACATCGAGGACCGTCGTATCGTCGTGCGTGTGCGGCGGGTGGGTAACCGACGGGAAATCTAGCGGCAGGCTTGAGTCCGCCGCCACTATAACTTTCGCCATATTTTCAATTACTTACACTTGCACTACATTGCCTGCGCGCCAATCCGTGCGCATCCCAAGCTACAGGAGGCAACATGAAGAAATGGTTCGGAGGACTACTGGCGGGTCTGCTGTTCAGCCTGTCCGCCTGGGCGGCGGTGGATCTCAACAGCGCCACCCAGTCGGAACTGGAAGCGGTGAAGGGCATCGGCCCCGCCAAGGCGAAGGCCATCGTCGAACACCGGCAGAAAAGCGGCCCGTTCAAGAGCGTCGATGACCTGGACAAGGTCAAGGGCTTCGGCAAGGCCAGCGTCGACAAGCTGCGCAAGGATCTGACGGTGGGCGAGTCGGCGAAGCCGGCGGCGAAGAAATAAGCGGCGCTTTTCCCGCGCTGACGGGTGCCTGGTGCGCCCGTTTTTCGCCGCGGGGCCGGCGCTTGCGCGGGCCGCCGCGTCTTGCCGGCGCCCCGTGCGGCCCGGTAGAATGCCGGCCATCCAAGTGGAGACCGCCATGAATCTGTTCGACAAGACCAACCTGCCCATGACCATCGTCGTTCTGATGATCCTGTGGGCGTGGTTCATCCTGTTCTCGGTCGTGCTCGGCTCCCTGTTCTGAGTCGCCGGCCGGACAGCAAAAAGCCCCGCGACGCGGGGCTTTGTTTTTTGCGGGGTGGTTCCGCGGAGGCGATGCTCAGGCCGCCAGGGCGACTTTCATCTTCTGCAGGGCCTTGGCTTCGATCTGCCGCACGCGCTCGGCGGAAATGCCGTAGATGGCGGCCAGGTCGTGCAGGGTGGCGGGGTTTTCCTCTTCCAGCCAGCGCGCCTCGACGATGTGACGGCTGCGCGCGTCCAGGCTGGCGAGGGCGCGGCTGAGGCCTTCGCCGGCCATCTTCTCGCGTTCGGCCGTTTCCATATGCTGGGTCGGCTCGGCATTGGGCGCGGCCAGGTAGGCGATGGGGGCGAAGGCGTCCTCCTCGTCGTCGATGCCCGGCTCCAGGGCCATGTCCTGGCCGTACAGGCGGGTTTCCATTTCGCGCACGTCGGCCTGGTTGACGTTGAGGGCCTTCGCCATGGCCTCGACCTCGCCGGCGCTGAGGCTGCCGCTGCCCTGCTTCATGCTGCGCAGGTTGAAGAACAGCTTGCGCTGGGCCTTGGTGGTGGCCACCTTGACCAGCCTCCAGTTCTTCAGGATGAACTCGTGGATCTCGGCCTTGATCCAGTGCACGGCGAAGGACACCAGGCGCACGCCGCGCTCCGGGTCGTAGCGCTTGACGGCCTTCATCAGGCCGACGTTGCCTTCCTGGATGAGGTCCGCGTGCGGCAGGCCGTAGCCCAGGTAGCCGCGGGCGATGGCGACCACCAGACGCAGATGCGACAGCACCAGCTGGCGGGCGGCTTCGAGATCGTTGTCCTGGCGCAGGCGGGTCGCGAGATCGCGCTCCTCCTCCGCGCTCAGGAGCGGGAAGCGGTTCACGGCCTGGATGTAATTCTCCAGACTGCCCAGGGCGGACGGCACGGGAAAGTGCAAGGCTTGTGCGGTCATGGCGATACCTCTCTGATTCAGTCGGGCTAAGTTTAGCACTCGCGCTGAGAGAGTGCTAACGGACATGACTTTGAGAAGACGCCCCGAAGCATGAAAGTCATGCCCGTTTCCCTCCCTTGCAGGGCGCGCCCCGGACTGCATTCCGGGGCCGTTCGGCGGGCGCGGAGCATGCTCCGCGAAACCCCCGCCTCACCCCCCAGCCCCCGCTCC
>JBBIIR010000145.1:0-5635 GCA_037446455.1 Hydrogenophilales bacterium
ACAAAGCGCGGCGCGGATGCAAAGCCTGGCGGCCACCCACCTGCCCGCCCTGCGGCGTTGCGCCGAAGGGCTCTACGCGCACTGGTTGCGGGGCCTGCGCGCATGAACGAAATGGCCATCTCCCTGCCCCGCCTGCGTAGCCTGATCGGGCTGCGCGTGCGCCACCGGGGCGAGGTCTGCGTGGTGGTGGAAGTACTGGAATCGCCCCCCGCCCTGGTGCTCGAACCGCAATCCGCCGCCACCCTATTGGTCGACCAGCATGGCCAGCCCTGGGAATACGGCCGCGAAAACCGCGTGCTGCATGTGCTCAGCGACGACCGCGGCGGCCTCAGCGACGAATTGCTGGAACTTGATCTGATCGATTGACGCGTGCGCCGTGGCATCGCAGCATACGCGGCAAACCACGCGCGAGGAGACCCGCGATGCGCGCCGGCGCGCAATCCGCCACAACGAATGACCGACATCACGGCTCGGTCCAGCCTGTCCTCCCCTGCCCCGGGCGACCGCGGCCGCACCAACCCGCCGTCCGCGCCAGCGCGTGAAAACCCCCTCCGCCCTGGTCCCCGTGGTCGCCGGTTTCGGCGTCATCCTGCTGTTGCTGCTGTCGGTCGCCGCCATCGGCGTCACCCATATCCACCGCCTCAGCGACCAGCTCACCGCCATCGTCTCCGAGCGCAACCAGAAAGCCTCCTTCGCCACCGGCATGCACGGCCTGCATCAGGCCCGCCACCAGTCCCTGTTGCTGGCGGCGAATCTGCAAGACCCCTTTGCGCGTGACGAAGAGTTGATGCGTTTTGCGCGGATGGCGGGTGACTTCATTCAGGTCCGCGACCAGTTTCTCGCCCTGCCCCTGGATGCTGAGGAACTGCGCCTCTGGCAGGACACCCGCGACGAGGTGGGTCGGGCCGAGGAGATCACCGGCGAGATCATCGACCTGCTGCGGCGCGATGCCCTGCAAGCCGCCCGCGAGCACATCCGCGACGTGCTGCGTCCCCGCCAGGAAAGCATGATGCGGGGCTGGAAGGCGCTGCTGGACATGCAGCGCGCGAAAAACGAGGCCGCCCTGCGCGACGCCGTGGCCGCGCGCGACCGCGCCAAGAACCTGGCCATGGCCCTGTCCGCCGCCGCCATGCTGGTGGGGATCAGCATCGCGGTGTTCGTGGTGCGTCTCAGCCGGCGCCTGGAGAAAGACCTGTTCGAGGCCAAGGAGCGCGCCCAGGTCACCCTGCGCGCCATCGGCGACGGCGTCCTGCGCTTCGACCGGGATGGCGTGCTGCGCTACCTCAACCCGGCGATGGCACATCTGCTCGGTGTCGATGCCGAGGCATCCCAGGGCAAGCCCTTCACCCAGGTCCTGCGCCTGTCGGAACGCGGCACGCGGGTGGATCTCGCCGCCCGCCTGATGGCGGAAACCCTGCAAGGCGGGGGTGTCGATCTGCCGGAGGCGGCCGTGCTGACCTGCGGCTTCGGCCTGGAGCACGAAGTGGCGGGGCGTTGTTCGCCGATCCGCGACGAGCGCGGCAAAATCGGCGGCGGCGTGCTGGTGCTGCGCGACGTCAGCGAACAGCGCGAACTGAGCCGCAAGCTCGCCTGGCAGGCGGAGCACGACGCGCTCACCGGCCTGCACAACCGGCGCGCCTTCGAGGAGCGCGTGTCGCGCATCCTCGTCAGCCGCCGCGCCGGCGACCTGCCTTTATCCCTGCTGTTCATCGACCTCGACTACTTCAAGAACGTCAACGACAGCGCCGGCCACGCCGCCGGCGACGAACTGTTGCGCCGCATCGCCGCGCTCATGCTGTGCCGCATCCGCGAGCGCGACTTCCTCGCGCGCATGGGCGGCGACGAATTCGGCCTGCTGCTTACGGCCTGTCCGCACGACATGGCGGAGCGCATCGCCGCCAGCCTGCGCGATGGCATCGCCGCCCTGCGCCTGGACTGGAACGGCCACAGCCACCAGGTCGGCGCGAGCATCGGCGTGGTGCACGTGCCGCCGCACTGGGCCTCGCTCGACGAATGCCTGGCGGCCGCCGACGCCGCCTGCTACAAAGCCAAGCAAAGCGGGCGCAACGCCATCGTCGTGCACGTCAACGGAGAGTGACCATGGAACACATCCCGCAACGCCTGAAGGACCTGCTCGCCATCCTCGACGCGGCAGCCCCCTGGCTCGCGCCGCTGGCGCCGCGCCTGCTGCTGGCCAAGGAATTCTGGGACGCGGGCGTGCAAAAATTCCATGGCCAGAACTGGTTCGGCGACATTCGGGACAACTTTCCCTTCCCCTTCAACCTTGTGCCGGTCGAACTGAGCTGGCAACTCGCCACCTGGTTCGAGTTGCTCGGCGCCGTCGCCCTGGTGCTGGGGCTGGCCACCCGCTTCTTCGCCGTTTCCCTGTCCATCCTCACCCTGGTGGCCATCTACTCGGTGCACGCCGGCCTCGGCTACACCATCAGCGAGGGCGGCTGGAAACTGCCGCTCATCTATCTCGTCCTGTTCCTGCCGCTGATCCTTGCCGGCCCCGGCAAGCTCAGTCTCGACCACTGGCTGCGCGCGCATTACCTGCGCGCCGAGCGCCGCCTCTGGTCATGAGGGTGCTCGCCGGCGACCTCGGCGGCACCCACTGTCGCCTGGCCATCGCCGAGACCGGTCGGGACGGTGTCGAACTCCTGCGCGCGGCACGCTATGCCAGCCGCGGGCATGCCGACCTGGCAGCCATCCTCAGCGACTTCCTGGGCGCGGAGGCGGCGCCGGAAGCCTGCTGCCTGGCCGTCGCCGGTCCCACCGACGGCCGCCGCGCGCGCTTCACCAACCTCGACTGGAACGTCGACGCGTCCGCCCTGGCGGCCCGCTTCGGCTTCCGCAACGCCCTGCTGCTCAACGACTTCGCCGCCGTCGGCTGGGGTCTCGACGGCCTCCGCGCGGAGCAGCTCGCACCGCTGCAGGCCGGCGATGCCGTCGCCCACGCGCCGCGCCTCGCCCTCGGCGCCGGCACCGGCCTGGGCGTCTGCCTGAACGTCTGGCGCGACGGCGGCTATCGCCCGCTGGCCTCGGAAGGCGGCCACATCGGCTTCGCCCCGCTCGACGCCGAGCAGGACCGGCTGCTCGCCCAACTGCGTAGGGCACACGGGCGCGTTTCGGTGGAACGCATCCTGTCCGGGCCGGGCATCGTCGAGCTGTACCGCTTCTGTCTGGCGGAAGCCGGCCGCGCCGATTCGCCCCTGCTGCGCGAAGCGCATGCCGCCCCGGCCATCACCGCCGCCGGCTTGGCCGGCGACGACGCGGCCGCCGCGCAGGGCTTGCGCCTGTTCGCGCAAATCCTCGGCCAGACCGCCGGCGACCTGGCCCTGGCGGCGCGCGCCGAAGGCGGCGTCTTTCTGGCCGGCGGCATCGCCCCGCAAGTGCTGCCGGCCCTGCGCAACGGCGACTTCCTGCGCGGATTCCACGCCAAGGGACGCTTCGCCGAGTGGACGCGGAGCCTGCCGGTGGCGGTGGTGCTGGACGCCGACATCGGCCTGCGCGGCGCCGCGCGGGCGGCCATGCTGGAGGCTGGCGCCGCGTAACGGCGACTTCCTGCGCGGATTCCACGCCAAGGGACGCTTCGCCGAGTGGACGCGGAGCCTGCCGGTGGCGGTGGTGCTGGACGCCGACATCGGCCTGCGCGGCGCCGCGCGGGCAGCCATGCTGGAGGCTGGCGCCGCGTAAGCCGCGCCGGGCGCGTCGGGCTACTCTTCATCGAACGGCAGGGCAAACAGGGGCGGACGGCGCCTCACGAACGGCGGCCGTAATCCCGGAAACGCTCGATCGCCGCGTCCATTTCCGCGCCGCTCAGCAGCACCGGTCCGCCCGCCTGCAAACAACGCAGGTACTGGCCGCTGAGGGCCTCCACCTCCAGCGCCAGGGCCAGGGCGTCGGCCAGGTTGCCGCCCCAGGCGAGCAGGCCGTGGTTGGCCATGAGGCAGGCGCGGCGGTCGCGCAGGGCCTCCAGCACGGCGTCGGACAGCGCCTGGGTGCCGAAGGTGGCGTAGCGGGCGCAGCGGATGTCGGCGCCGCCCGCCATCGCCACCATGTAGTGGAAAGCGGGGATGTCGCGGCGCAGGCAGGCCAAGGCCACGGCGAAGGGGGAATGGGCGTGGACGATGGCCCCGGCCTCGGCAAAGGCGGCATAGATGTCGCGGTGGAAGCGCCATTCGCTGGAAGGCTGCATGCCTTCCGGCGCGGCGCCGCCCATGTCCACCGGCACCATGTCGGCGGCGGCCAGCGCGCGCATGTCACGTGCCGAGGGCGTGATCAGGAAGCCGCCGGGTGAGCGGGCGCTCACATTGCCGGAAGCGCCCTGGTTGAGGCCGGCGGCCACGCTGCGGCGGGCACAGGCCGCGACCAGGGCGGGCAGATCGGAGGGATTCGGCGTCATGCGCGCTCCGGATAAAGGGCCGCCAGGGCTTGCCGGCTGGCGGCGCACACCCCGCGCTCGGTGATGAGGCCGCTGACCAGGCGGGCGGGGGTGACGTCGAAGGCCGGATTGGCGCAGGCGCTGCCGGCGGGGATCAGGCGAACGCTCTGCAGGCGGCCGTCGGGCGCCAGGCCCTGGATAGAGGCCACCTCCTCGGCGTCGCGCTCCTCGATGGGAATGTCCCCGCCCTCGGCCAGGCGGAAGTCGATGCTGGGTCCCGGCGCGGCGACGTAGAACGGCACGCCGTTGTCGAAGGCGGCCAGGGCCTTGAGATAGGTACCGATCTTGTTGGCGACGTCGCCGTTGGCCGCGACCCGGTCGGCGCCGACGATGCACAGGTCGACGCGGCCGTGCCGCATCAGGTGGCCGCCGGCGTTGTCGGCGATGACCGTGTGCGGAATGCCGGCCTGCGCCAGTTCCCAGGCGGTGAGGCTGGCGCCCTGGTTGCGCGGCCGCGTCTCGTCCACCCAGACGTGCACCGGCACGCCGGCCTCGGCGGCGGCGAAGACGGGCGCCAGGGCGGTGCCCCAGTCGACGGTGGCGAGCCAGCCGGCGTTGCAGTGGGTGAGCACTTGCACCGGTCCATCCTGCACGGCGGCGCGCATCCGTTGCAGGCCGTGGCGGCCGATGGCGCGGTTCTGCGCGACGTCTTCCTCGCAGATCGCCGCCGCCTCGGCCCAGGCTGCCGGTGAGCGCTCGCTCACCGGGCGGGCCAGCAGATGCTTGAGCATGCGCTCCACCCCCCAGCGCAGATTGACCGCGGTGGGACGCGTGGCGACGAGGTAATCGCCCATCCGCCGCAGCCCCGCCTCGGAGGCGTCGCGATCCGCCGCCAGGGCCATGCCGTAGGCCGCCGTGGCGCCGATCAGCGGCGCGCCGCGCACGCGCATGACGGCGATCGCCTCCGCCGCGTCTTCCGGCGTGGCCAGCACGCGCGTCACGAAGGCATGCGGCAGACGGGTCTGGTCGATGATTTCCACGCGGCGCGCGCCGGCCACGCGCAGGGGGCGGATGCTGCGGGTGGGGGTCCCTTCGACGAGCATGCTTGGGTTCCGGATGGCGGCGATGCGGCCGGATTATCCTTGATTCCTCGGTTGAACACGTCCGCAGGCGTGGCTGCGCGGGTGGCTGGCGCGAAGCGACGACGCGGCGGGGTCGTTCCCCGCAAGGAGGCGCGACAAAGCCAGGCGC
>JBBIIR010000146.1:0-5630 GCA_037446455.1 Hydrogenophilales bacterium
GTTCGGTGGATGCTGCCGGGCGTGCCGCCGACAAGCCGGCCGATTGTGCCTGAGGCGGGTCCCGATGCTCGATCCGGCAGAGGCCGCGCATTTCACACCAGGCGCAGGTTTCGGGGGCGCCCTGGGCGGGCAGCGGGGCGCCCGCCGCCAGGTCGGCCAGGGTGGCGCGCAGGCGGGCGGACTCGGCTTCGGCGGCTGCCGCCAGACCCTCCGGCCAGGC
The DNA here is from genome assembly GCA_037446455.1 of Hydrogenophilales bacterium. Classification (GTDB taxonomy): domain Bacteria; phylum Pseudomonadota; class Gammaproteobacteria; order Burkholderiales; family Thiobacillaceae; genus PFJX01. The sequence goes on from JBBIIR010000146.1 coordinate 221, forward strand.
CAGGGTTTCCACCCTGTCCGCGTCGACGCTGACGAAGCCCGCCTCGACAGCGCCGGCAAGCCAGGCGTAGGCGGGCAACTGGACATCCTCGCCGGCGCAGTCCAGCTTGCGCTTCAGGGTTTGCCGGGACTGGGTCTTGTAGTCCAGCAGAACCGGACCGCCCGCGTGCTCGTCCAGACGGTCGGCGCGGCCGTGCAGTTGGGTGACGCCGGCTTCGCCCCAGGTCACTTCGCGGGCCAGCGGCGTTTCCGCGCCGCCGAAGCGATAGCCCTCGCGCTCGCGCCGCAACGCCCAGTCCACGTAGGCGGCAATGTGCCGCTCCCAGCGCAGGCGCCAGGCCAGCGCCAGGTAGCTGTCGGCCTCCGCCGGGGCGAAGACGGCGCGGGAGAGTTCGCTGAGGGACTCGGCCAGTTCCTCGGGGGCGGCCTCGCCCAGCACCGGCCGGCTTTCGTGAAAGCGCGCCAGGATGCGGTGCACCAGGCTGCCGTAGTCGGCCTTGTCCATTTCCTCCGGCACCTCGTCCCGCTCGTTGAGCCTGAGCACATGGCGGGCGAAGAATTGATACGGACAGGCCACCAGACTCTGCCAGGCGCTCACGCTCATGCGCGCGGGCGCGGCCGGCGCGCCGGGGGCCGGAAACGGTTCCTCCCGCCGGGTGCCGGCCACTCGGCCCGCCGGGGGGCGCGGCGGCGCCGGGGTCAACCAGGCTTCATCCCAGGCCGCGCGCTGGAAGGCGTCCAGATGCACCAGCCAGGGCGACAACGGCGCCGGGTCGCCGTCGCGTTCGCTCTGCCAGATCAGGGCCACGCGGGGGACGCGGGCGAGGACATCGCCGAGCGCGGCGCGCAGTTCGAGTTCCCGCTCCGCCGCCGCGGGCAGGCCGAGTTGCAGCCGGGTGGCGTCGTTGAACAGGGCGGCGGACGGCACCCCCGGCAGATGCGCGGCGCCCGCGCCGAGGACGATGACGCCCTGCCAGTCGCGGGTGTGCGCGGCGGCCAGATGGGTCAGGCGCACGGGGCTGGCCACCGTGCCGTCCAGGAAGGTGGACTCTTCCAGATAGTGGAACAGCCAGCGCCGCCAGTCGGCGAGAGCGTAGCGGGTGCGATGCGCGGCGCCCTCGCGCGCCAGGGTCTCCAGCAACGACCACAGTTGGCGACCCACCGGGTCGGCGCACAGCGCTTCCTCGGCGGCCAGGGCGCGCAAGGCGGCGAGCAGGCGGAGGGTCCATGCCCCCAGCGTCTGGCGGCCGCGTCCGAAGGCGCGCATGGCCGCATCGATGCGCCGCAGCAGCGGCAGCGCCGCGTGCAGGCCTTCGCGCCGGGCCAGCTCGAGGTGGCCGGCCAGGCCGTCCGGCGCGCCATGCCGGCGAAACGCCGCGTCCAGCTCGTGCACGGCGCGCTCGCGGAGTTCTCCGGCATCGGCGAAGACGTAGGGGGACTTGAGCAAGTCCAGCAGGTCGCGGAACCAGGCGTCCGCGCTCAGCAGCCTGAGCCAGGCCTCCGGCAGATGGCTGGCGGAGGCGGTGGCGAACGCCCAGCCGGTCTCGTCCTGCGTCAGGATGCCGTGTCGCTCCAGCAGAGCGCGCAGACGGCGCGCCATGAGCCGGTCCTCGGCCACCAGGGCGATGTCGCGCAGGCCGTCGGCCAGCCAGCGCAGAACCAGTTCCTCGGCCGCGCGCGCGGCGGCTTCCAGGCCCGGCGCGGCGAGCAGGGTTTTCCGCGGCGACAGCGGGCTGCGCGGGTAGCGCGCCGCGAAATCGCGGGCGCGTTCGGCCAGGGGCGGCTCGCGCGCATCCCAGGCCGCTTCCAGCAGGGCCGCGCAGGCCGCGTCGTCCGGCGGTGTCGGCAGTTCCACCAGCCCGGCGCGCGTATGCCAGTCCCGCAGACAGGCCCGCTCGGCGCCGCGCGTCGGCAGACGTCCCAGCACGTAGAGCGGCCGCTCGGCGCCCTCCGCCAGACGCCGCAGCGCGCGGGCGCGCGCGCGCGCGCGACCCGGCGCGCCCCCGGCGCGCAGCGCCCGCCAAACCTGGCGGACGATCTCCGCCTCCAGCGACAAGTGGCGGTTGGCGGATTCGGGCAGGCGCGCGAGCGCCGTTTCGTCGCTATCGGCGCCGTCCAGCTCGTCGAGCAGGTCGAGCAGTTCGCGCGCGGCATCCCAGAGCGTCGCGCGCGGTACCTGTCCCAGGCGGTCGAGGAAATCGCGCAGTTGCGCCAAGCGCAGGCTGTCGGGCTCCACCCGGACGTCGGCGGCCTGCTCCGCCAGCTCCGCCAGGGTGGCCAGACGCGGCGGCAGAACATGCCGGCCCGGCAGGACCTCGCTCAGGGCGCGACGAAAGGCGACGCCGGCATGCGGGTGCGGCACCAGCACCAGACAGCCGGAAAAATCCGGCGCGCGCCCGCCCGCGTGAGCCAGAAAGGCGCGGGCTGCGGGGATCAGGGTGGAAGGCATGGACGCATTCTCCCCACCGGCCGGCGAAAAAAAAACCCCGGCGCGGGGCCGGGGATAAGAGAGGAGGAGGATGTCAGTCGCACCGGTGCAGATGCGCGACCAACTATCCCGGCCTGACGGTCCGATGGCTCAGAACAGCCAGGGGGGATTCAACATGAAACGCACAAACGCATTTCAGATGTCAATGTATTAAATGAAACCCTGCTTGTCAAATGGGTTTTTGCGCGCGCGGCTGTATTCCCGCCACGCCGCCCGATAGCCGGGAAAGGATGACCGCGCATGGCCGCCGTTTGCATTGGTGGGGGTGGCCTATCGGCCATGAACGGTTAGCATGGGCGCCCCGCCGCCTTGCATGCCCGAGGAGCGTCATGGACGACCGCCAGCTCATCCGCTACAGCCGCCACATCCTGCTGCCCCAGATCGATCTGGCCGGGCAGGACAAACTTCTCGCCGGCCACGTGCTGCTCATCGGCGCCGGCGGCCTGGGTTCACCCGCAGCGCTTTATCTGGCCGCCGCCGGGGTGGGGCGTCTGACGATCTGCGACGGCGACCACGTGGACCTCACCAATCTGCAGCGTCAGATCGTGCACCGGGAAGCCACGCTGGGCGTCAACAAGGCGGAATCCGCGCGCCGCGCGCTGGCCGAGATCAACCCGGACTGCCGGGTGATGCCCATCGAACACCGGGTCTACGCGGAAGAGCTGATGGACCTGGTGGCCGCCGCCGACGTGGTGGTGGACGCCTGCGACAACTTCGCCACCCGCCACGCGGTGAACCGGGCCTGCGTGCGCCTGCGGAAACCCCTGGTGAGCGGCGCCGCCATCCGCTTCGCCGGCCAGCTCGCCGTATTCGACCCGCGCCGCGACGACTCGCCCTGCTACCACTGCCTGTTCCCGGACACCGCCGCCGAGGACGAGGAGCGCTGCGCCACCATGGGCGTGTTCGCCCCGCTGACCGGCATGGTGGGCACGCTACAGGCCGGCGAGGCCATCCGCCTGCTGCTCGGCGCGCCCAGCCCGCTGACGGGCAGGCTGGTGCTGATCGACGCCGGCAGCATGGAGTGGCAGACCGTCAAGGTACCCAGAGATCCCGGTTGCGCGGTCTGTGGCCGATCATCCTTGAAGCGCTGAATTCCTAGGAGCCTGACCGAGGAATTTCCCTGCGCCGGCCCTCATGGCGTCCAACCGGGTCCGGGCAGGTACTCCACCAAGTCGCCGGGCAGGATGGTGGCGCCGGCCGGAATGAGGGCGACGCCGTCCGCCCACGCCGCCGAGGAGATCACCGCCGAATCCTGGGTGGGGTAGATATCCAGGCCGCCCCGCGCGTTGCGCCGCACGCGCACGAACTCCAGGCGCTTGCCCTTCAGGGTGTAGCCGAAATCGGCGCGCAGGCGCTGGCGCTCGGGCTCGATGCGGGCGAGGCCCTGGCGACGCCGGATGTAGGGGGCGACCAGGGTCAAGAGGCTGGACCACACCGCGACCGGGTTGCCCGGCAGGCCGATGAAGGCGGTTTCCCGCCCGGCGGCGACGACCGCGCCGAAGGCCAGGGGCTTGCCGGGCTTGGCGGCGATCTTCCAGACATCGATGTGGCCTTCGGCCCGCGCCGCGCCGATGACATGATCCTCCTCGCCCACCGACATGCCGCCGCTGCTGAGGATGAGGTCCGCCTCGGCGGCGGCGCGGCGCAGGGCCGCGCGCGTCGCCGCGCGGTCGTCGGCGACGATGCCGAGATCGAGGATGTCCACCCCCAGGTCGGCGAGGAAGCCGCGCATCACGTAGCGGTTGGAGTTGTAGATGTGGCCGGCGGGCAGGGGCTGGCCGGGCATCACCAGCTCGCTGCCGGTGAAGAAGATGGCCGCCTTCAGGCGGCGGAACACCGGCACCCGGCCGATGCCGACCGAGGCCAGCAGCCCCAGGCTGGCGGCGGCAAGCCGGCTGCCGGCGGTGAGCATGGTCTTGCCCGGCGTCAGGTCGGAGCCTCGCAGGCGCACGTGCTGACCGGGCGCCGGCGGCTGCCGCACGATCACCGCGTCGCCATCCGCCTCGCAATCCTCCTGCATCACCACGCTGTCGGCGCCTTCCGGCACCTGGGCGCCGGTGAAGATGCGCGCGGCGCTGCCCGCGGCCAGCGGCAACGGGACATCGCCGGCGGCGATGCGCTGACTGACGGGCAGGCGGGCGCCGGACTCGGCGGCGTCCGCCGCGCGCAGGGCGTAACCGTCCATGGCGGCGTTGGAAAAGGGCGGTACGGTCATCGGCGAAACCAGGTCGGCCGCCAGCACGCGGCCGAAGGCATCCGCCAGATCCACTTCCTCGATGTCGGCCATGACGCGGGCGGACGCCAGCAGGGCGGACTTGGCTTCGGCGAAGGGCAGCAGGGCCATGGGCGTGACTTTCAGCGGATGCGGGAAGGCGGATGTTACCGAGTTCGCGCCCGCCGACCCAGTACGGCTGGCCGTGGAGCAAGCACAAAGTGTCTTGACGGGCATCGCCTGGCACGTATAATTCCCGACCAATATTGTCAACTTTGAGTTCGCCATGGACGCCCATACCCTCATCCACAAACAGGTCAGCGACAACCCGGTCGTGCTCTACATGAAGGGCACGCCGCAGTTTCCCCAGTGCGGCTTCTCGGCGAACGCCGCCAACATCCTCAAGGCCTGCGGCCTGACCAGTTTCCTCGCCGTGAACGTGCTGGAGAGCGCGGAGTTGCGCGAGGGCCTGAAAACCTACGCCAACTGGCCCACCTTCCCGCAGCTCTTCGTCAAGGGTCAGCTGGTGGGCGGCTCGGACATCATGCGCGACCTCTTCCAGACGGGCGAACTGCAACAACTGCTGGCCGCGGCCGGCGCCCGCTGAGAGCCTTCTTTCAGCCCTTCAGGCCGGCGCAAGCCGGCCTTTTTTTCGCCCGCGGCGGGGCTCGTGGCCGTCTAAAGTTTTCACCCCCCCTGCCGATATCCCTC
>JBBIIR010000147.1:0-5616 GCA_037446455.1 Hydrogenophilales bacterium
CACCACGTAGCGCCGCACCTCGGAGCCGTCGCCGCCACGCAGCCAATACAGGGCGCCGCCCAGCAGCAAGAGCAGGATCAGCAGGCCGGCGCCCACCAGGGCATATCTCGCGTCGGATTCCATGACTTCAGCCCCTCTCCTTCACATGCGCGGCGAAATAGGATCGTATCCATTCATGCTCGCCGGCCGCCACCTCGGGCACCGGCCCGTCGGCGACGACCTGGCCGCCGTAGAGCACGATGACGCGGTCCACCATGCCCCACAGCGTGTCCAGGTCGTGCGTGGCGATCAGCGCCGTCAGTCCCAGACTGTCGCACAGCACGCGCAACAGATGGTCGAACTCGCGCGCACTGATGGGATCCAGGCCGGAGGTTGGTTCGTCGAGGAACAGCAGTTCCGGTTCCATGACCAGGGCGCGGGCCAGGGCGGCGCGCTTCTTCATGCCGCCGGACAGCGCGCTGGGCCGCTTGTGCGCCGCCTCCATGGGCAGGCCGACCAGGCGAATCTTCATGGCCACCAGTTCGTCGCGCAAGCGCGCCGGCAGGTCGGTGTGCTCGCGCAGGGGAATGGCCACGTTCTCCGCCACGCTCAGCGAGGAAAACAGGGCGCCCTCCTGGAACAGCACGCCGAAGCGGCGCCGCACCTGGTTGAGGCGGCGCAGCGGCAGCGACCACAGGTCCTCGCCGAACAGGTGCACGCGGCCTTCGTCGGGACGCAAGAGGCCGATGCATTCGCGCAGCAGCACGCTCTTGCCGGTGCCGCTGGCGCCGATCAGGCCGACCACCTGGCCGCGCGGCACCGCGAAGCTCACGCCGCGGTGCAGCCACGCGCCGCCCAGGCGGGTGCGCACGCCCTCGGCGCGCAGGACGGCCTCGTTCATTGCGGGATGTCCGGGTTGAGCACGGCGAACGCCGCGTTGATGAGGATCACCGCCACCAGGCTCTGCACCACCGTGGCGGTGGTGTAGGCGCCGACGCTGCGCGCGTCGCGGGTCACCGCGAAGCCGTTGCGGCAGGCGATGAAGGCGATGGCGGCGGCGAACACCGGCGCCTTGTAGAGGCCGAACAGCACGGTGGCGACCGGCAGTTCCGCCTGCAGGCGCTGGAAGAAGGTGTGATAGGTGACGTCCAGTTGGCTGGCCGCCACCACGGCGCCGCCGAGGATGCCCATGACGTCGCCGACGAAGGTGAGCAGGGGCAGGACGAGGACGATGGCGAGCAGGCGCGGCAGCACCAATACCTGGATGGGCGACAGCCCCATGGTGGAGATGGCGTCGATCTCCTCGGTCACCTTCATGGCGCCGATCTGCGCGGTGAAGGCCGCCCCCGAACGGCCGGCGACGAGAATGGCGGTGAGCATCGGCGACAGCTCGCGCGCCACCGCCAGGCCGATGCCGTCCACCACGAAGATGTTGGCGCCGACCTTTTGCACCTGCACCCCCAGGAGGAAGGCGAATACCACGCCGATGAGGAAGGTCATCAGCATGATGATGGGCAACGCCGCCAGGCCCACCGCCTGGAGCTGCGCGACCAACTCGCGGTGGCGCAACAGGCGCGGGCGCCGGGCGAGATCCCAGAGCGCCTCGGCGATGCGACCGAGAAAGGCGAACTGGTCCAGCAGGCGAGCCCCGAGCGCGCGGCCGGACTGCCTGGCGAAGGCCCGCCAGCGGTAGCGCCGGCGCGGCGGCCGCGGGCGCGCGTCGAGGCGCTCGGCCACCAGGTGAATGAGGGCCATCTGCGCGGGATTGAAATGCTCCAGGTGGACGTCGGACCAGACCACGCCCTGGGCGCGCAGGCGGTTCACCAAAAGCATGACGCCGGCGCTGTCCAGGCGCGTGAGGCCGGCGGCATCGACGCGCACCTCGCGGTCGTGCGGCACGTTCAGATCGGCCAGCAGGTGGTCCACGCGGGGCAGCTGGTCGATGCACCAGGCGCCGCGCAAGCGGAGCTCGCAGCCGGCCTCGGTCGGGATCCGCTCGAGCTCCGGCGCGTCCATGGTGGTTCAGCCCGTCGCGCCGGTTAAAGTGAAAGTCGCGCCAGCAGCTTGGCGTGGATGCCGCCGAAGCCGCCGTTGGACATCACCAGCATGTGGTCGCCGGCCTGGCTGGCGGCGACCACCGCCTCCGCCAGGGCATCCAGGTCGCCATGCGTGGCGGCCTTGGCGCCCAAGGGCGCGAGGGCCCGCGCCGCGTCCCAGTCGAGGCCGCCGGTGTAGCAGAACACGCGGTCGGCCTGGGCCAGGCTGGCGGGCAGGGCGTCCTTCATCACCCCCTGCTTCATGGTGTTCGAGCGCGGCTCCAGCACCGCCAGGATGCGCGCCGGCCGCCCCCCGGCATCGAGCTTGGCGCGCAGGCCGGCCAGGGTGGCGGCGATGGCGGTGGGATGATGCGCGAAATCGTCGTAGACGGTGACCCCGGCCGCGACACCCCGCACCTCCATGCGCCGCTTCACGTTGACGAAACGGCTCAGGGCGTCGACCGCGCCGGCGGCGGGCACGCCGGCGTGGCGGGCGGCGGCGATGGCGGCCAGGGCGTTGCGGCGGTTGTGCTCGCCCTGCAGGTTCCAGGTGACGCGGCCGACGGGGCGGTCGTCGAGGCTGACGTCGAAGGACTCGGCGTCCACGGCGACGGCTTTCCAGCCGAACCCGGGTCCGCCGAAGTATTCCACCGGCGTCCAGCAGCCGCGCCCCAATACGCGCAGGACGTTGTGCTCGCCGCCGTTGGCGACGAGCAGGCCGTTGCCCGGCACGGTGCGCACCAGATGGTGGAATTGCGTCTCGATGGCCGCCAGATCGGGGAAGATGTCTGCGTGATCGTATTCCAGGTTGTTGAGCACCGCCGTCCGCGGCCGGTAGTGCACGAACTTGGAACGCTTGTCGAAGAAGGCGGTGTCGTACTCGTCCGCCTCGATGACGAAGAAGGGACTGTCGGTCAGCCGCGCGGAGACGCCGAAGTTCATGGGCACGCCGCCGATCAGGAAGCCCGGGTCGAGGCCGCCGTCCTCCAGGATCCAGGCCAGCATGGAGGCGGTGCTGGTCTTGCCGTGGGTGCCGGCCACCGCCAGCACCCACTTGTCGCGCAGCATGTTCTCCGCCAGCCACTGCGGACCCGAGGTGTAGGGCAGGCCGCGGTTGAGGATTTCCTCCATCAGAGGCTGCCGGCCGCGCGCCACCACATTACCCACCACGAAGAGATCGGGCGCGAGATCGATCTGTTCGGCGCCGAAGCCTTCGATCAGGCGGATGCCCTGGCTTTCCAGTTGCGTGCTCATGGGCGGATAGACATTGGCGTCGCAGCCGGTGACGGTATGGCCGGCCTGTCGCGCGATCAGCGCGAGCCCGCCCATGAAGGTGCCGCAGATTCCCAGGATATGGATGTGCATGGCGTCGGATGTGATGTGACCGGACGATTATCCGTTGGGTTAAAGAATGTCGCCACTTCGCCGATAATGGCTACCAAAGTTCCATTTACCCCTGCTTGAACATGGCGCAGACCCCCAACGTCATCGGCATGACCGTGATGCAACGGCTCAAGGAGACCGGGGAACCCGCCACGCCGGAAAACTACGAGCGCCTTTACTACGAGATTTCCGGCTTGCCGCGCCCGGCCAAGCCCGCCGCACAGCCCGCCGCGCCGGTGGCGACGGAAGCGCCCCCGCCGCTGGAGGCGCACACCCAGCCCGGCAAGGAATTCGTCGCCGAGATGATGGGCATGCTGCGTCAGATGCTGCAGGAAGTGACCGACAAGACGGCGACGCTGGCCAAGGACATCGGCGAGAAGAACAAGGACCTCACCGGCAACGTCACCAACCTGAAGAGCAGCCGCGACAAGAACGAGATCCTGCGCCTGCTGTCCACCGTGGTCATGCAGGCCGGCGGCATCCAAAACACCGTGGAAGCCAGCCACAAGGACCTCGTCGAGACCCGCCGCGCCCTGACCACGATGCAGGAGGAACTGGCGGAAACCCGCCAGTTGCTCAACGAGGACGCGCTCACCGGCGCGCTCAACCGGCGCGGCCTGGACCAGACCCTGATGCGCGAGATCGCCCGCGCCCAGCGCCTGGGCGTCAAGCTCAGCGTCTCCATGGTCGACCTCGATTTCTTCAAGAAGGTCAACGACATACACGGCCACGAAGCGGGCGACCAGATGCTGGTGCACTTCGCCGGCCTGATCAAGGCCGTGCTGCGCAAGTCGGATGCCCTGGTGCGTTACGGCGGCGAGGAATTCACCCTCATCCTGCCGGACACCGACGCGCGCGGCGCCCATTTCGTCCTCGCCCGCCTGCAGCAGCTGATGAGCAAGAGCCCGCTGGTTTTCGAGGGCAAGCAGATCAACACCACCTTCAGCGCCGGCATCGCCACCCTGCGCGGCGACGAGAACGGCCATGCCCTGCTGCGGCGGGCCGATGAAGTGCTGTACGCGGCCAAGAATGGCGGCCGCAACGCCATCAAGATCGCCGCCTGACCCGAATGGCACTTACTTAAGCGAAAACGATTGAAACTATCCCGCTCGTCATTCCCGCGAAGGCGGGAATCCAGTGGTTTAACGTGAAAGTCGCGTCAGCGACTCTTGAAGCTCCCCTCTCCCGCGAGCGGGAGAGGGGCTGGGGGTGAGGGAAACGGGCATGACTTTCATGCTTCGGGGCGTCTTCTCAAAGTCATGTCCGTTAGCGTAATGAAACCCCGCCTTGGGCGTCATACCGAGGAGCGTAGCGACGCGGCAATCCAGGGGCTACGCCCTGCAAAGATCGCCACGCCGCGCTCGCGATGACGGCAATGCCCCAGCGCCGGTGGAAGGAACTTCGGCGGGGATGCCAGCCATGTCCGAGCCACGTTTCATCGTCTGGGGTGGCGAGCCACCATGAACGTTAACCCCACCTGGATTCCCGCCTTCGCGGGAATGACGGTGGTCCTTGGTTAAGTAAGTGCCATTCCCGCCTGACCCCCTGTCCCGCCGAGCAACCGCCCCCGCAGCGGGGAGCCCGAACCCATGACCGATGCGCGCGCCCTCGCCGCCAGGCTGATCAACCACGTTCTCCTGGACCACCGCAGTCTGTCCCAGGCGCTCGCCGAGATCCGCGCCGAGGGCGACGACACCCTGGCCCGCGCGTCCGCCGCCAACCTGGCCTACGGCGTCTTGCGCCGCGCCGGCAGCCTGCGTTACTACCTCTCGCGCCTGACCGACCGCCCCTTGCGCCCGCCCGAGCTGCTCGGCACCCTGCTGACCGGCCTGCACGAACTGGAGTTGGGCGAAACCCCGGCCTACGCCGTGGTGCACGCCACCGTCGAGCTGGCCGCGCGCCGCCAAGCGGCCGCGCGCGGCTTCGCCAACGCCGTATTGCGCAATTTCCAGCGCCGCCGCGAGGAACTGGCCGCCGAGGCCGAGCGGGTGCCCGAGGCGCGCTGGAACTTTCCCGCCTGGTGGCTGCGCCGCCTGCGCCGGGAATATCCCGAGGCCTGGGAAAGCATCGTGCGCGCGCAGAACACGCCGCCGCGCATGTCCCTGCGCGTCAACCGTCGCCGCGCCAGCGTCGAGGAACGGCTGGCCGCGTTCGACACGGCCGGCATCGCCGCGCGACGCACCGGCCCCTGGGCGCTGACCCTGGATCGCCCCCTGCC
>JBBIIR010000148.1:0-5566 GCA_037446455.1 Hydrogenophilales bacterium
ATGGGGGCGTTGATGGCGGCGCGCTCGGCGCCCTGGCGGCGGGCGGGGGCGCCGCCCGTGAGCTCGGGCAGGTACAGGCGGCGGCCGAACAGCGTTTCCACGTAACCCTGGGCGCGGGCCGCTTCGCGGGTACGGTTCATGTAGTCCAGCACGCCCGGATAGCGGGCGAAATAGCGGTCGATGTAGGCCCGCGCCGCGGTGCGTTCGACGTTGAGCTGCTGGCTCAAACCGAATTCCGACATGCCGTAGATGAGGCCGAAGTTCACCGCCTTGGCCATGCGCCGCATGTCCGCCGTGACCTGGTCGGGGGGCACGCCCTGGACCTCGGCGGCGGTGGCCCGGTGGATGTCGGCGTCATCCAAGAAGGCTTTCAACAGGCCGGCATCATTGGACAGGTGGGCCATGATGCGCAGCTCGATCTGCGAGTAGTCGGCGGAAACGATGACCCGTCCCGGCTCGGCGATGAAGGCTTCGCGGATCTTGCGGCCCTCGACGGTGCGCACCGGGATGTTCTGCAGGTTGGGGTCGTTGCTGGCCAGCCGCCCGGTGACCGCCACGGCCTGGGAATAGGTGGTGTGCACCCGGCCGGTGGCGGGGTTGACCATGCCCGGCAGCTTGTCGGTGTAGGTCGACTTCAGCTTGGCCAGGCCCCGGTATTCCAGGATGAGTTTTGGCAGGGGGTGGTCCAGGGCGAGTTCCTGCAACGCATCCTCATTGGTTGATGGCGCGCCGCCCGGGGTCTTCTTCTTAGGCTTGAGGCCGAGCTGGCCGAACAGGATTTCGCCCAGTTGCTTGGGGGAATTCAGGTTGAAGGGCTGGCCGGCGGCCTGGTGCGCCTTGGCTTCCAGTTCCAGCATCTCGCCGGCGAGGAAGCCGGAATGCTGGCGCAGCAGTTCGGCATCCAGCTTCACGCCGGTGCGCTCCATGCGCGCCAGGATGGGCAGCAGGGGCATCTCCATGTCGCGGTAGACGTGCTCCAGGCCGGGCGTGGCCGCCAGCGCCGGATGCAGCGCCCGATGCAGGCGCAGGGTGATGTCGGCGTCCTCGGCGGCGTAGGCGGTGGCCCGCTCCACGTCGACCTGGTCGAAGCCGATCTGGTTGGCGCCCTTGCCGCACACCTCCTCGTACTTGATGGTGGTTTCGCCCAGGTGGCGGGCCGCCAGGGTGTCCATGTCGTGGCGCTCGTGCGCTTCCAGCACGTAGCTTTGCAGCAGGGTATCGTGGGCGATGCCGGCCAGCCGGATGCCGTGGTTCATCAGCACATGCCAGTCGTATTTCAGGTTCTGGCCGACCTTGGCGCGGGCGGCGTCCTCCAGCCAGGGCTTCAGGCGGACGAGGACCTCGGCCAAGGGCAACTGGGTCGGCGCGCCGGCGTAGTGGTGGGCCAGGGGCAGGTAGGCGGCCTGGCCGGCCTCGATGCTGAACGACATTCCTACCAACTTCGCCCGCATGGGATCCAGGCTGGTGGTTTCCGTGTCCAGGCAGACCAGTTCGGCGGCTTGCAGCTTGGCGAGCCAGTGCTCGAAGGTGGTTTGATCCAGGATGGGGGTGTAGTGGCGTTCCACGTTCACCACGCCGCCACCCCCTCCCCCGCCCTCCACCCTCGAGGGGGAGGGGGTTTCAGTAGCTCCGCCGCCGTCCTCCGCAGTCAAGGAAGCGGCTGCAAGAGCCCCTCCCCCTCGATGCGGGAGGGGTTGGGGTGGGGGTGCGCCCCCCGCGCCGTTCATTTCCTTCAGCCAGGTCCGGAAGCTGTACTTCGTGAACAAGCCGCGCAAGGCCTCGGCATCCTCCTCCTTCCACGCCAGGTCGTCCGGATGCACGTCCAGCGCCAGGTCCGTCTTCACCGTCACCAGCCTGCGCCCCATGGGCAGCCAGTCCAGGGCGCGGCGCAGGTTCTCGCCGGCCACCCCCTTCACCTCGCCGGCGCGGGTAATCAGGCTGTCCAGATCGCCGAATTCGTTGATCCATTTCGCGGCGGTCTTGGGCCCGACCTTGTCCACGCCGGGCACGTTGTCCACCGCGTCGCCCATGAGGGTGAGGTAATCGACGATGCGTGCCGGCGGCACGCCGAACTTGGCGAGCACGCCGGCCTCGTCCAGCACCTCGTTGCTCATGGTGTTGACGAGCCGTACCCGGGGCGTCACCAGCTGGGCCAGGTCCTTGTCGCCGGTGGAGACCACCGCTTGCATGCCCGCCTCCTCCGCCTGGCGGGCGAGGGTGCCGATGACGTCGTCCGCCTCCACGCCCTCCACCATGAGCAGGGGCCAGCCCAGGGCGCGCACCGCCTCGTGCAGGGGGGCGATCTGCCTGGCCAGGTCGTCCGGCATCGGCGGCCGGTGGGCCTTGTATTCGGGATACCAGTCGTCGCGGAAGGTCTTGCCCTTGGCGTCGAAGACGCAGGCGGCGTAGGCGCTGGGGTAGTCGCGGCGCAATTTCCGCAGCATGGCGATGACGCCGTGCATGGCGCCGGTGGGGAAGCCGTCGGCGCTGCGCAGGTCGGGCAGGGCGTGGAAGGCGCGGTAGAGGTAGGACGAGCCGTCCACCAGCAACAGGGTGTGGGACATGGGGCCTCCGGGGGAGGCCGCATTGTATTCGGTTGTCCGTCGGCGGCCGGCTACAATCCAGGCGTCCTTTCCTATCCGGCCCGCCATGAGCAAACCCAAGCTACCCGACCTCTCCGACCCCGGCGGCGGCGACGAGGCGCGGCTTTCCGCGCGCGAGTCCTGGCGCATGTTCGAGATCATGGCCGAGTTCGTCGAGGCCACCGAGCGGCTGGCGCCCATCCGCCCGGCGGTAAGCGTCTTCGGCAGCGCCCGCATCCAGCCCGATTCGGCCTATTACCTGCTCACCGAAGCGATCGCCAGGAAGCTTTCCGACGCCGGGTTTTCCGTGTTGTCCGGGGGCGGGCCGGGGGTGATGGAGGCGGCCAACAAAGGGGCCTTCTTCGGCAAGTCGCCCAGCGTCGGCCTCAACATCCAGCTGCCGCACGAGCAGCGCGCCAACCCCTTCCAGGACATCAGCCAGACCTTCCGCCATTTCTTCGCGCGCAAGGTGATGTTCGTGAAGTTCGCCAGCGCCTACGTGGTCATGCCCGGCGGCTTCGGCACCCTGGACGAGCTGATGGAGGCGCTGACCCTGGTGCAGACCGGCAAGACCCGGCGCATTCCCATCATCCTGGTGAAATCCGCGTTCTGGGGCGGCCTGGTGGACTGGTTCCGCGACACGCTGGTGCGGGAGGGCATGATCGACGCGGCCGACATGGGCCTGCTCCAGGTCATCGACGAGCCGGAGCAGGTGGTGGAGGCCATTTTCCTCCACTACGAGAGCCGCGGTTTCCAGCCTTCCGCGCAGGAACGCGAAATCCTGCTGAATCTCTGAGCCCGGGCCGGGCTGCTAGAATCAGAGTACCCAACACGAGATTGTCGCCATGCGCCTCGCCCCTTTGCTTATCGTCTGCCTGCTCGCGGCGCCCGTCGTCCAGGCCGCCGACCGGCCGGCCGGATTGCAGCCCCTGCCCGACATTCCGCGGCCGCCGGGCATCGTCGACGCCGACCTGGAGCCGCACATCACCATCGTCCAGCGCGGCGCCGACCGGGTCGAGGAGTTCCGCCTCAAGGGCCGGCTCTACATGCTGAAGGTGACGCCGCCGCACGGCCGGCCGTATTACCTCATCGACCAGCTGGGCGACGGCCAGATGTCCCGCTTCGAGGGCATCGCGCCGAGCCTGATGGTACCCATGTGGGTCATTTTCGAATTTTGAGCCATCGCCTCCACGACCACCCCGCCGCCGCGCTCGCGGCGGTTTTAGTTTGAGTTGCCATGCCCAACCTGACCGTTGCCCGTCTCCCCGCCGCCGCCGGCCTCGCCTGGATCAAGGCGGGCTGGCGCCTGTTCATGCTCGCCCCGGTGGCCTGGACCGGCATGACGGCGCTGGTCTTCCTGGCGCTGATGGCGCTGAGCCTGCTGCCCGCCGTCGGCGGCGTGCTGGTGCACGCCCTGTCGCCCTTCATCGTCGCCGGCTTTCTCGCCGCCAGCCGGGGCGGCAGCCGCGGCGAACCGGTGACCTTCATCTTTCTGGCCGCGGGCTGGCGCGAGAGCCGCTTTCCCCTGCTGGTGATCGGCGCGGTCTACATGCTGGCGACCCTGTTCATCTTCAGGCTGGTCGGCTTTTTCACCGGCGGCGATCTGGAGGAGATGGTGCGGCAGACCCAGAACCCCGCCGCCATGACGCCGGAGGAGGCGGAGCGCCTGCTGGCCACGGCCATGCCCGCCCTCGGCTTCGGCACCCTGCTGTTCGCGCCGCTGCTCATGGCCACCTGGTTCGCCCCCGGTCTGGCGCTGTTCGAGCGTTTCCCGGCGGGCCGCGCCATGTGGTGGAGCCTGTGGGCCTGCGGCGTCAACTGGCGGGCAATCCTGTTTTACAGCCTGATCCTGGGTCTGGCCGGCGTGGCGGCGGTGATGATCCCCTTCGGTCTCGGCCTGCTGGTGTTCGTGCCCTGGACCCTGACCTCCACCTATGCCGCCTATCAGGCCATTTTCGTCGCGTCGGAGGCCGACGGCGCATGAGTCCGGCGCCGCTCCTGCTCGTCCTCGGCCTGCTGGCGGCGCCCGCCTGGAGCGCCGCGCCGGTGGTGTTCGGTGACGCGCTGCACAAGAAGTTTCACCACGAGCGCTGCCTGCAATGCCACCAGTTCTCCAGCAGAAAGCACAACGGCCGTGCCTACGGCAGCCATCGCTCGCGCTATCTGTGCGACAACTGCCATACCCGACACATCACCGGTCTGGAACGCGGCGTGTGGATGGCGCCGCTGGAAAGATTCGACTACACCGGCCTGGGCGCGGCGGATACCTGCCGCTTCATCCAACGCAACATGGGCGTGGTCGATGCGCCCGCGCGCCTGATCGAACACCTGCTGCACGACAGCCGCATCCGCTGGGCCCTGGACAGCGGCATGACGCCGGCCGGGCGCTTTCCCACCGTGCCCGGCGGCCACGAGGCATGGACGCGCGACGTGCGCGCCTGGATCGAGGGCGGCATGTTGTGCGAATGAGGAGGGAGGGGGATTAGGAATTAGGGATTAGGGATTAGGGATTAGGGATTAGGGATT
Organism: Hydrogenophilales bacterium; assembly: GCA_037446455.1. Classification (GTDB taxonomy): domain Bacteria; phylum Pseudomonadota; class Gammaproteobacteria; order Burkholderiales; family Thiobacillaceae; genus PFJX01. The sequence goes on from JBBIIR010000148.1 coordinate 5,109, forward strand.
AGGAAGTAAGCAAACTTCGCCGCTCACAGCCCACGCCCCGTTTCCCGTTTCCCAACCCACCATGCCCGAACTTTCCCTACTCGCCGCCTTCCTCGCCGGTCTGCTCGGCGGGGTGCACTGCGTCGGCATGTGCGGCGGCATCGTCGCCGCCGTGTCCCTGCAGCCGGGCGCTGACGCGCGCCCCGGCGGTCGGCGTCCGCTGGCCTTCCACCTGGCCTACAACGGCGGCCGCATCGCCAGTTATACCCTCGCCGGCGTCCTCGCCGGGCTGCTCGGCTCGGCGGCCTTTCTCTCCGAGCATCTGTTGCCCGTGCAATACGGGCTCTATGCGCTGGCCCAGGTCGTGCTGATTCTGCTGGGGCTGTATCTGGCCGGCCTCAACCAATCCGTGCTGGTGCTGGAACGCCTGGGCGGCGTGCTCTGGCGTCGCCTGCAACCCCTGCTCTCCCGCCTGCTGC
>JBBIIR010000149.1:0-5566 GCA_037446455.1 Hydrogenophilales bacterium
TGTAGGGACAGGTACGTCCGCAGAGCCGGAAATGGCGGGTTGAGGCGAGAAATTGCTCAAGAATTAGGCAGCCAATGCTCGCCAGACCCTTCTCCCGCCTCACCAACCGCCTTCGCTGTACCAGCCGTCTCCCGTGTGGCCGGATGGTCCTGGGTGGGGCGTTCGAAAAAATTCACAGCCTCTGAGACGGCGGGGAAATCCCCCACCGTCCCGGCGTGGATCAAACCACGTTGAACAGGAACAGCATGCCGAAGTGGAAGACGAAGAAGATGACCACGCCGTAGAAGACGGCGATGTTTTCGCTTTTCTCGAAGGCTTTTTGCATCATGGCGATTCTCCAGAGGGTGGGTGACTGCTGATTAATACCAATTTCGTCATCCCCGCGCAGGCGGGGATCCAGATCGTTCATTCTTCCGGGTTCCCGCCTTTATGCCCTGCAGGGTATGCGCGGGAACGACGAATAAATAAGGGGTTCCTTGGGGGTTGAGGTGTCGGTCGCGGGAAAACGATACGGTCCGGGCTTCAGCAGGTCCAGACCGCGCTTTGACGATTGTCAACGTCAGTGGCTGGTGCCCGCCGACAGCCGGGTCTTGTTCCAGACGTTGTACTTGCCGACCGGGCGCTTCATGGGCAGACGCTTGACCTCCTTCAGGGTCTTGGCGTCGTAGACGATGAGGGCGCCGTCCATTTCCCACAGGGAGACCAGGGCGTACTTGCCGTAGCGGTCGAACTCCACGTGCGTGGCGGTCTTGCCCGGTTCGGGCTTCAGGTCGGCGACCACTTCCAGGCTGCGCTTGTCGATGACGTGCATGACGTCCCGGTTCTTGCCGAAGAACACGTCGGCCCAGGCGTAGGGCGTTTCCTCGTGGCTGCGCAGGAAGAAGCCGGGGCCGGCGGTGGGGATGACCTTCAGCGTCTTCCACGTCTTCATGTCGATGACCTGGATGTGGCCGTCCTTCAGGTTGGGCGAGGCCATGACCGGATGGGTGACGCCTTTCTCGTCAGTCCACTCCCAGGTGATGCCGGAACCCAGGTGCGGCATGCCGGGGATGTCCAACTCGGCGATCTTGCGGCCGACGCCCATGTGCACCACCTGGCCCTTGGGCACGTCGCGGGAGGCGCCCATCAGGTAGTTGTAGCTCTGGTCGAAGAAGAAATCGTCGAGGATCTGGTCGAGCACGATCTGGCGCACCGGCAGCGGGCCGGGCTCGGGGATGGCTTCCTTGTACTGATAGTCGTGCACCAGGCCCTTGTAGACCGGGCGGCCGTCGTAGGGGATTTCCCAGACCTCCGGGATGTCCTTCAGCGCCGCCACGAAGCTGGCGCGCGGCCGCGCGTCGTAGACCGCGGAGACGCGCGAACTCTTGCCGTTCCTGGCCAGCACGGGAATCACCTTGACCAGGGAAAGATCCTTGCCGCTGAGGGCGACGAGCGTATGCGGCAGGTAGTTCGCCACCATGACGTATTGCCCATCGGAGGACACGGCGACGTTGCGGGTGTTGATGCCGGCGCGGATCTCGGCCACCACCTTCAGGTTCCACAGGTCGTACTTGGTGATCCAGCCGTCCCGCGAAGCCCAGTAGACGAAGCGCCCGTCCGGGGTGAACTTGGGGCCGCCGTGCAGGGCGTAGCGGGTCTGGAAGCGGTGGAAGGGCTCCATGACGTCGCCATCGAGGATGCTGATGTGATGGTCGCCGTGCTCCACCACCAGGGTGACGTTGCTCGGATCGGCCTTGAACACCGGTTTCGCGGGCAGACCCACGTTCTCCGTGTTGACGATGTGGGAGGCGGTGATGTCCTCGGCATCCCACTTCGGCGGAATCTTGTTGGGGGTGTAGATCCAGGCCGTCAGGGCCTGCATCTCGTCCTCTTTCAGCATCTCCTTGAAACCGGGCATCTGCGTGGCCGGCAGACCCTCGGCGATGGCCTTGTAGGCGTCGGCCTTCTTCAGCCGGGCCAGGGATTCCGGCAGCAGGGTGGGGCCCATGCCGCCCAGGCGGTTGGGGGCGTGGCAGGACAGGCAGTGGGTCTCGTAGAGCTTTTCGGGGTCGGGGGCGGCGTGGGCGAAGCCGGACCATGCGAGCCATGCCCATGCCGTCATCCATGGCAGGGTGAGGGAGCGACGCGGGCGTGCCGGTAAGGGCGGCATGCACCGCGGGGTATCGCGGATATCTTTCATGTCAGGCCTCCATGGCCATGCGGGTGATAAGGCTGCCGCTCACGCCGATTTCCTCATCCTCCAGATAGCAGCCCGGGTCTTCCGCCCAGAAGTCGCCGGTGGTCTGCCAGGCGCGCACGCGGGTGTTGCCGTTGCAGAGGTCGAGGTGGCGGCACTGGGCGCAGCGGCCGCCGACCGGGCGGGGAGATTGCTTCAGGCCGGCCATGAGGGGGTCGGCGGTGTCCGCCCAGATTTCGCCGAAGGGGCGCTGGCGCGCGTTGCCCAGGGGGTAGTTCCACCACATGGTGTCGGGGTGGACATCGCCCAGGTTGTCGATGTTGGCGATGTTGATGCCGCTGGCGTTGCCGCCCCATTGCACGAGTTTCTGCCGGATATGCTCGTACTTCTCGGGGAAGCGCGCCGCCACCCAGTGCAGCAGGTAGACGCCGTCGGCGTCGTTGTTGCCGGTGACGAATTCCCTGGGCCGGCCCGCTTCCACCTGCGCCCAGCAACGGTCCAGCAGCAGGTCCATGGCGGCGCGGGTGGTGCGAAAGTGGGCGTCGTCCTTCCTGTTCTTGTTGCCCCGTCCGGCGTAGTTCAGGTGGGACAGATAGAACTTGTCGATCCCCTCGGCTTCCATCAGGTCCAGCAGGGCGGGGAAGTCGTGGGCATTTTCCTGGGCGAGGGTGAAGCGGATGCCCACCTTGGCGCCCGCCTCCCGGCACAGGCGCACGCCGTTCAATGCCGCGTCGAAGGCGCCTTGCTTGCGACGAAAGCGGTCGTGCGTCGCCTTGATGCCGTCCAGGCTGATGCCGACGTAGTCGAAGCCGGTGGCGGCGATGGCCCGCACATTGTCTTCGTTGACCAGGGTGCCGTTGCTGGACAGGCCGACGTAGAAGCCCATCGCCTTGGCGCGCCGGCCGATGTCGAAGATATCCGGCCGCAGCAGCGGCTCGCCGCCGGAAAGGATGAGGACGGGCACCCGCGCCGCCTGCAGGTCGTCCATGACGCGGAAGACATCCCGCGTCGCCAGCTCGCCCGGGAAGTCCTTGTCGGCGGAGATGGAGTAGCAGTGCTTGCAGGTCAGGTTGCAGCGCCGCACCAGGTTCCAGATCACCACGGGTCCGGGTGGGTTGCGCTTGGGTCGCACCGGGGTGGGGTGGACGAGTTCCCGCATGAATTGGGTGACGCGGAACATGCTCAGCGTTCTCCGGAGGCGGCTTCGGTCAGGCGCAGCCCGGTCTTCTTGAGGATGTGGCTGCTGTAGAGGATGTCGCGCGCGCGCAGAGCCGGGCCCAGCAGGGCGGCGATGCGCGCCGCCTGGGCTTCCACCTCCTCGCGCGAATGGCCGTGCACCATGGCGAACAGGTTGTAGGGCCACATCGGCGGCCGGCGCGGGCGGCGGTAGCAATGGCTGACGCAGTCGAGCCGGCCGACCGCCTCGCCGAGCGCGTCGATGCGCGCGTCATCCACGTCCCAGACGGTCATGCCGTTGGCGACGTAGCCCAGCGCGTAGTGGTTGGGCACCACGCCGATGCGGCGGATGACGCCGCTGTCCAGCATGGCGCGCAGCCGGCCGATGACTTCGTCGGGCGACAGACCCAACTGGTCAGCGAGCTGGTGGTAAGGCCGCGGCACCAGCGGCAGGCCGCCCTGGGTGGCGCGCACCAGCCGGCGATCGAGGTCGTCCAGCTTATGGGCCGCGGTTCGCGAGTGGGGCGTGGACATGGCCTGGTTCCTCGCTTCCACGCTCAGGCTTGCAGCTTGAGTTCGACGAAGTACTCCCGCTCCTTGGGGAAGCGGAAGACTTCCAGGCCGGTTGCCGCCTCGATGCGCGCGCAGGCCATTTCCGCCCGGCGCGGCGTCTCGGCGGCGACCACGAACCACATGTTGAGGGCATGCTCGCGCCGGTAGTTGTGCGCCACTTCCGGCTGCGCGTTGACCACCAGGGCGATCTCCTCGTAGTCCGCCTCCGGCGCCGCCATGGCGGCGAGCAGATTGACGCCGCCCATGCGGTCGGCGTTGAACAGCGGGCCGAAGCGGGTCAGCGTGCGTTCCTGCAGCAGGCGCTCGATGCGCGCGATCAACTGCCGCTCGCTGACGTTGAGCCGGTCGGCGAAGGCCAGGAAAGGCCGCTCCGCGAGGGGAAAATCCTCCTGCATGAGATTGATGATGCGCCGGTCCAACTCGTCGAGCGGCCGGGCGGGGGCGCTCATGCCGCGCGCTCCAGCGGCCGCGCGCCAGCCGAGGGCGCGTGGCGGGTGCCGCACTGCTTGAAGCGGCGGCGCGAGAACAGCGGCGCGCAGGCCAGGTCGGCCAGCGCGAACTCGCCGCTCAGGCCGGCGCGCAGGCGGTCCACCTCGGCCAGCACGGCGGCGCGGTCGCGACCGTGCACCATGGCGAACAGGTTGTAGCGCCAGTCCGGCTCGCGGCGCGGGCGGCGGTAGCACAGGGTGACCGCCGGCTCGCCGGCCAGGCGGCGGCCCACTTCGCCCACGCGGTCGTCCGGGATGTCCCACACCACCATGGCGTTGGCGGTATAGCCCAGTTCGCGGTGGCGCACGACGACGCCGAAGCGGCGCAGCACGCCAAGCGCGAGCAGGCGTTCGAGGCGGGCGATGACGATTTCCTCGCGCCAGCCCAGGCTGGCGGCGAGCGCCGCGTAGGGACGCGGCACCAGGGCCAGGCCGTCGTCCAGGGCGGCGGCCAGCGCATGGTCATCCGCCTCCAGGCCGGCGCGCAGGCGCTGCGCCGAGGCGGCCATGCCGGCGCCGTCGAGATGCGGGCGCGGCCGCCCGCCGCCGGCGAGATCGAAGCCGAGGTCGATGTGGAAATCCTCGAGCATGGGCAGGTCGAGGGCGGCGCCTCCCGCCAGCGCGCCGATCTCGTCCAGCACCGCGTCGACGCGGGCGCGGCTGGGGGATGCGAGCACGAACCACAGGTTGTAGCGGTGCTCGCGCTCGTAATTGTGGTTGACCTCGGGATAGGCGCTGATGGCGGCGGCGACGCTTTCCACGCGCGCCTCGTCCACCGCCACCGCGGCCAGCGTGCTCCAGCCCAGGGTATGCGGGCGGAACACCGCGCCGACGCGCGAGACCACGCCGCGCGCGGCGAGATCGCGCAGGCGGGCGATGACCGCGTCCTCCGCCAGGCCCAGCGCGTCGCCCAGGCGGGCGAAGGGACGCGACGTCAGCGGAAAGCCGCGCTGCCAGTCGTTGAGCAGGCGAAAGTCGGCGTCGGGAAGGTCGGCGGCATGCATGGCGTGTTCCTCAAAGGCCCATGCGATGGGCGCGCGCGCTGAAGAAGATGCCGCTCGGCGCGGCGGCGGGAATTTCCGCGAGCTTGCGGAAGCTGGCGGTGTCGTAGATCTCGACGCGGTTCTCGTCGCGCACCGAGATCCACACGTGC
>JBBIIR010000150.1:0-5542 GCA_037446455.1 Hydrogenophilales bacterium
TTGCCGATGTAGCAGTGCACGTCGTCGCGCAGGATGCCGGAGGGGATCAGGTGCAGCACCGTCTTCCTGCCCTTCACCACCAGGGTGTGGCCGGCGTTGTGGCCGCCCTGGAAGCGCACCACGCCCCGGGCGCGGTCGGTCAACCAATCGACGATCTTGCCCTTGCCTTCGTCACCCCACTGGGTGCCGATCACGACTACGTTCTTGCTCATGGTCTTTCCCTTGTTGAAAAATGCCCGGACCGCGGCCCGGACGAAGAATTCAGCGTGACCGCGCCACCCAGTCCGTGCCCTGCTTCACCAGTTCCCGCGCGCAGCCCAGCTCCGCCATGTACGCGTCATGGCCGGGCAGGACCGCCACCACGCGCTCGCCGGCGGCGCGCAGCTCGGCGACTTTGGCGGCCAGGCCGGCTTCGTCCGAAGTGGGCGCGAGGATGCCGCCGCGGGCCGCCGGCTCCGGCAGACAATCCAGGATCTGGCGCAGATCGAGGGAGAAGCCGGTGGCGGCGCGGGCGCGGCCGAACACGGCGCCGGCGCCGTCGTAGCGGCCGCCCAGGGCGACGGCGCGGGACTGGCCGCCGGCGTAGGCGGCGAACATGACGCCGTTGTGGTAGCCGTCGCCGCGCAGGTCGGCGAGATCCACCGCCAGGTCGGCCCCCTCCCCCGCCGTCAGCAGGCGTGCCAGATCATCCAGGGCTTGGCGTATGGCGGGCAGGTCAGGCAGGGCGGAACGGGCGCGCTCCAGCGCCCGCGAGCCGCCGTACAGATTCGGCAGGGCGCGGCAGGCGGCCTGCCAGGGCGCGCCGAGGCCGGCGGTCAGCGCCTCGACTTCCGGCACGTCCTTGTCACGCAGGGCGGTGAACAGGGCGGCGGCCTGTTCCGGAGGCAAGCCGGCTCCGTCGGCCAGCGCACGGAACACGCCGGCATGGCCCAGGCTCAGGCGCGGCCCCGGCACGCCGGCGGCCTTCAGGGCGGCCAGCAGCAGGCCCTGGATTTCCAGGTCCGCCTCGATGCCGGCGTGGCCGAACAGCTCGGCCCCTACCTGGAAGGGCTCCCGGCTGCCCAGGCCGGCGGGCCGGGTACGCAACACCGGGCCCGCGTAGCAGAGCCGGGTGGGACCCTGGTGGTTGATGAGATGGGCGTCGATGCGGGCGGCCTGCGGCGTCATGTCGGCGCGCACGCCGAGCATGCGGCCGGAAAGGCCGTCCACCACCTTGAAGGTTTTCAAGTCGAGGTCGCGGGCGGCGCCGGTGAGCAGGGATTCCAGGTATTCCACCAGGGGCGGCGCGACCAGCTCGTAGCCGTGGGCGTCGAACAGATCCAGCAGATTGCGGCGCAGCAGTTCCCCCGCTCGGGCATAGCGGGGCAGGATGTCTTCGACATATTCGGGCAGCAGCCAGGCGGGCGTCATTGTTGGGAGATGAATAACAGAAGCAGGCCGGCGAGCATGGAGAACAGGCCCATGAAGCGCAGCTGGCCGTCGGAAAACCGGAGCATGCGCGAAAAGGCGTCACGCCAGGCGGTGGGCGCGAGGAAAGGCAGCACGCCCTCGAAGACCAGCATCAGGGCCAGGGCGGGCACGAGCAACTCCCACAGACTCATCGAACGACACCGGCTTACTTGCCGCCGCGCGACCGCATGTAACGGAAGAACTCAGAGTTGGGCTGCAGCACCATGATGTCGCTCTTGCTGCCGAAGCTGGCCTTGTAGGCCTCCATGCTGCGATAGAAGGCGTAAAACTCGGGGTTCTTCGAATAGGCGGCGGAATAGATGCCGGCCGCGCGGCCGTCGCCCTCGCCCTTGATCTTCTGGGCTTCGCGGTAGGCCTCGGCGATGATCACCTCGCGCTGCTTGTCGGCGTCCGCGCGGATCTTCTCGGCCTCGGCGGTACCGGTCGAGCGCAGTTCGTTGGCGACCCGTTTGCGCTCCGCCTCCATGCGCCGGTATACGGACTCGCTCACCTCGCTGGGCAGGTCGACGCGCTTGATGCGCACGTCCATGACCTGCACGCCGAAGCGGCGCGCGTCCTGGTCGGCGCGTTCGCGCAGCAGATCCATGACCGCGTCGCGGGCGCCGGAAACCACGTCGTGCACGGTGCGCTTGCCGAATTCGGCGCGCATGCCGTCGTTGATGGTCTGCTGCAGGCGGTTCTCGGCGCGGATCTCGTCGCCGGCGAAGCTGACGTAGAAAAGGCGGACGTCGTCGATGCGCCACTTGATCCAGTAGTCCACCAGCACGTTCTTCTTCTCCGAGGTGATGAAGCGTTCGGCCTCGGCGGATTCCAGGGTAAGGATGCGGGTGTCGAAGTAGCGCACGTTCTGCACCACGGGCAGCTTGAAATACAGGCCCGGTTCGCGCTTGACGCCGACCACCTCGCCGAGCTGGAAGACCAGGGCGGCCTGGCGCTGGTCGACGGTGAAGATGGACAGGGCGGCGACCAGCAGGACGGCGACCAGGGCAACGACGAGGACGGCGGGATTCTTCATGGCCGCACCTCCCTTTCACGGCCGCGGAAGGCGTCACGCGAACGGTTGGCGTGATCGATCTGAGGCGCCAATGCGGCGGCCGGAGCCGCCGGTTCGGCGCGGGCGCTTGCATCGACGGCGCCCGCGGCCTGCATCAGCTTGTCCAGCGGCAGGTAGAGCAGGTTGCCGCCCTGCTTGTCGTCGACCAGCACCTTGGTGGTATTGGCCATCACCTGCTGCATGGCATCCTGATAGAGACGCTCGCGCGTGACCTGCGGCGACTTGGTGTACTCGGCGAGCACCTGGCTGAAGCGGAAAGCCTCACCCTGGGCGTTGGCGATGACCCGCTGCCGGTAACCCTCCGCCTCCTCGCTGAGGCGGGAGGCGACGCCCCTGGCGCGCGGGACGACGTCGTTGGCGTAGGCCTCGCCCTCGTTCTTCAGGCGTTCCCGGTCCTGGCCGGCCTTGACGGCGTCGTCGAAGGCGGCCTGAACCTGCTCGGGCGGCTGCGCATTCTGCATGTTCACCTTGCTGATGGAGACGCCGGTCTTGTAGCGGTCGAGGATGGCCTGCATCAGCTTGGTGACGCGGTCGGCGATGTCGGCGCGTCCTTCGTACAGCACGTAGTCCATCTTGTTCTTGCCGACCACCTCGCGAATGGCGGACTCCGCCGCGCCCTTGACGGCATCGTCCGGGGAACGGTTGTTGAACAGGAAGTCCTGCGGGCTCTTCAGCAGGTATTGCACGGAAAACTGCAGGTCGATGATGTTCTCGTCGTCGGTCAGCATGAGGGATTCGGACAGCACCTTGGTTTTAACGTTGTTGCGATAGCCCACCTCGACGGTACGCACCTGCTCGATGTTGACCTTCTCCACCGATTCGAAGGGATAGGGCAGGTGCCAGCGCGGACCGGGCTCGGTGGTCTCCAGGAATTTGCCGAAGCGCAGGACGACGCCGCGCTCGCCGGCGTTGATGATGTAGAAGCCGGAGGCCAGCCAGACCAGCACGGCCAGGCCGACCAGCAGGCCGGCGCCGCCGGGGATGTTGAATTCGCGCCCGCCGCCGATACGCGGCGGCTCGCCGTCGCCCCCGCCGTTGCCGCCGCCGCCGCCCTTGCGGCCGAACATGCCGTTCAGGCGACGGTTGAAGTTTCTCCAGAGCTCGTCGAGATCGGGCGGTCCGGCATTGTTCTTGCCGCCGCCCTGATTGCCCCATTGCGGGTCGTTCCAGGCCATGGCGATGGGCACGCCGCGGCGCAGCGCGGCCAGGGGCCAGAGCACATAGCGTTGCACGAGCCAGAGTGGCGCGCGTAATAGGTCCTTAATCGGGTGCATGGAATTCCGCATCGGGTTCGGAGTGTTCTCGGAGTGGTCTGGCGCGATCATGGCGTGTGGAGTTGGCGAATTCGCCCAAGGCGCTCCGCAGCAGGTCGGTGCCCGCACCGGTCCTCGCGGAAAGCCAAACGGCGGCGATCTTACCATACTCATCCCGCGCCAATTGCGGCGCGGCTCCGGTCAGATCGACCTTGTTCATGACCCGAATCTGCGGCACTTGTTCCGCGCCGATCTCCTTCAGCACCTTCTCCACCTCCAGCATCTGCCGATCGCGGTTGGCGCTGGCGGAATCGACGACATGCAGCAGCAGGTCGGCATGCGCGGTCTCTTCCAGAGTGGCATGAAAAGCGGCCACCAGGGAATGCGGCAGGCGGGTGATGAAGCCGACGGTGTCGGACAGCACCACCTCCCTGCCTGCCGCCGGGCCGCCCGCAGGTGGGCTGTGTGCCGCCTCGGGGGGCGGCGAACGCGAGTCCGCGCGGGGCTCGTGCGCTGCCGCCTCGGGCACCCAGACGCGGCGGGAGGTGGTGTCGAGGGTGGCGAAGAGCTGGTCGGCGGCGTAGGCCGCGGCCTTGGTCAGGGTATTGAACAGCGTGGACTTGCCGGCATTGGTGTAGCCCACCAGCGACACCTGCAAGACGCCGCCGCGCTGGCGGCTGCGGCGCTGCAGGAGGCGGGTGCGGGCCAGTTTGTCGAGGCGCGACTCGATGGTCTTGATGCGCTGGGCGATGATGCGCCGGTCCAGCTCCAGCTGCGTCTCGCCCGGTCCGCCGCGCATGCCGATGCCGCCCTTCTGCCGTTCCAGGTGGGTCCAGCCGCGCACCAGGCGGGTCGCGTAATGGCGCAACTGGGCCAGTTCGACCTGCAACTTGCCCTCGTTGCTGCGCGCGCGCTGGGCGAAGATGTCCAGGATCAGCGCGGTGCGGTCCAGCACCCGGCATTGCAGGCGGCGTTCCAGGTTGCGTTCCTGGACGGGCGACAACTCGTGGTTGAAGATGACCAGGGAAGCCTCGGCGGCGCGCGCCGCGTCGCCGATCTCGTCGGCCTTGCCCGACCCGGCGAACAGGGCCGCGTCGGGTTTGCCGCGGCGGCCCTCGACCACCGCCGCCACATGGAGGCCGGCGCTGGCGGCCAGCAGCTTGAGTTCGTCCAGGCTATCCGCGTAATCCGCTTCGCCGAAGTCGAGGGCGGCGAGCACCACGGCCGCCCCCCGGTCCGGCCTTTCAAACATGACAGGAGCGGCGATTCGGCGGGGTCAGGCGTCGTCTCCGCCGGCGCGTTGCAGCAGGACCGGGCGCGCGGGTACCACGGTGGAAATGGCGTGCTTGTAAACCATCTGGGTGACGGCGTTCTTCAGCAGCACGACGTATTGATCGAAGCTTTCAATGTGACCCTGGAGCTTGATGCCGTTGACGAGATACACGGACACTTGCACCTGTTCCTGACGCAAAGCGTTCAGGAAGGGGTCTTGTAGTTGCAGCCCTTTGGTCATCGCGATTCCTTAACAAATTTATTTTATGGGGTTGCGATTCTAACCCTGGCCATGCGGAAAAGTTCCCTTTCCAGGCATCCGTTCTAATTTTCCTCAAGTTCAGGGCGGCCAAAATGCCACCCCTGCCCCAGATTGACCCCCATTTCCCGCAGGATGCGCGCGGTTTCGGCGTCCTCGATGCATTCCGCGACGGTGAGGATGCCCTCGCGCCGGGCGAAACCGGCCAGACTTTCGACGATGGCGGCGATCTTC
>JBBIIR010000151.1:0-5533 GCA_037446455.1 Hydrogenophilales bacterium
AGGACTCAATCATGGCCATGACCATCCATATCGACATCGTCAGCGCGGAAGCCTCCATCTACTCCGGGCTGGCCGAGTTCGTGGTGGTGCCCGCCGAAATGGGCGAAGTCGGCATCTATCCGCGCCATACCCCCATGCTGACGCGCATCAAGCCGGGCTCCGTGCGCATCAAGTCGCCGGACAAGGCGGAAGAGGATTTGATCTACGTCTCCGGCGGCATCCTCGAGGTGCAGCCTGGAGTCATCACCATCCTGTCCGACACCGCCCTGCGCGGTGCCGACCTGGACGAGGCGCGCGCCCTCGAAGCCAAGCGCGCGGCCGAGGACTCCATGCGCAACCGCACCTCGTCGATGGATTACGCCCGCGCCCAGGCGGAACTGGCCGAGGCGGTGGCGCAGCTGGCGGCCATCCAGAAACTGCGCAAGATCAAGCACTGAGAACGTGCACGCCGATCCGGGAACGGCAGCCCGCGCGGGCTGCCGTTTTGCATTGCGCGCATCGGACAGCGACGGACCGGCTGTTTATACTTACGCGCGATCCGCCTAATGCCACGCCCTGTCCCCCCATCCCACCACCATGAGCGCACCCCTCAACGTCGTCATCCTCGCCGCCGGCAAGGGCACGCGGATGCAATCCGACCTGCCCAAAGTCCTGCATCCCCTCGCCGGCCGTCCCCTGCTTGGCCACGTGCTGGCCGCCGCCGACAGCCTGTCGCCGGAAAGGATATGCGTGGTCTACGGCCATGGCGGTGAAACCCTGCCGCAGGTGATTGGCCGCCCGGAACTCGCCTGGGCGAAACAGGAACCCCAGCTTGGCACCGGCCACGCCGTGCAACAGGCCGTGCCGCACCTGAACCCGGATGCCCTCTGCCTCATTCTCTATGGCGATGTGCCGCTGACCCGCCCGGAAACGCTGCGGGAGATGACGCTCATCGCGCGCGAAGGCGCCATCGCGCTCCTTACCGTGCGTCTCGCCAACCCCTCGGGCTACGGCCGCATCGTGCGCAACGCGCGCGGCCAGGTGGAACGCATCGTCGAGCACAAGGACGCGAGCCCCGAGGAACTGGCCATCGAAGAGGTCAACACCGGCATCCTCTGCCTGCCCGCCGGCAAGCTGGCCGGCTGGCTGTCGCGCCTGACCAACGAGAACGCGCAGGGCGAGTATTACCTTACCGACGTGATCGGCATGGCCGCCGCCGAAGGCGAGCGCGTCATTCCCTGTCACCCGGCCGCCGCCTGGGAAGTGCTGGGCATCAACAGCCGCCAGCAACTGGCCGAGCTGGAACGTACGCACCAGCGCAACCTCGCCGAGGCCCTCATGGCGCGCGGCGTGACCCTCATCGACCCGGCCCGCCTGGACGTGCGCGGCAGCCTGGAATGCGGCCGCGACGTGCTCATTGACGTCAGCTGCGTGTTCGAAGGCAAGGTCACCCTGGGCGATGGCGTGAGAGTGGGCGCTCACTGCGTACTCAAGGACGTGGAAGTGGGCGCCGGCGTCGAGATCAAGCCTTTCTGCCATGTCGAGTCCGCCAGGCTGGGCGCGCGCGCGATCATCGGCCCCTACGCGCGCATCCGCCCGGGCACGGTGCTGGACGAGGAGGTGCACGTGGGCAACTTCGTGGAACTGAAGAACGCCCAAGTCGGCTTCAATTCCAAGATCAACCACCTGTCCTATGTCGGTGACGCCAGCGTCGGCCGCAAGGTGAACATCGGCGCCGGCACCATCACCTGCAACTACGACGGCGCCAACAAGCACCGCACGGTCATCGAGGACAACGCCTTCATCGGCTCGGACACGCAGCTGGTGGCGCCGGTGACCGTGGGGGAAGGCGCCACCCTGGGCGCCGGCACCACCCTGACCCGCGACGCGCCCGCGAATCAGCTCACCGTGTCACGCGCCAAGCAGGTCAGCCTGCCCGGCTGGCAACGGCCGGTGAAGAAGCGGTGAGGCGTGAGGCGATGGGCGTGAGGCGCGCAACAACCGACTTTGGAGGATGCATCGTGAAGCTTGAACATCGTATGGCAGGGATGAGGAAGTCGGGAGCCTACGCCTCGCGCCTCACGCCCAGCGCCTCACCCAAACCGGAGCTTTGACATGTGTGGCATCGTCGGCGCAGTCGCCCAACGCAACGTCGTTCCCATCCTGCTGGAAGGCCTGCAAAGACTGGAATACCGCGGCTATGACTCGGCCGGTCTGGCGGTGCGCCAGGCGGATGGCAATCTGGCGCGCATCCGCGCGGTGGGCAAGGTGGCGATGCTGCGCCAGCTGGAGACGAGCAACCCGATCCAGGGCGACCTCGGCATCGCCCACACGCGCTGGGCCACGCACGGCATGCCGGCGGAACGCAACGCCCATCCGCACATGAGCGGCGAGAAGGTGGCGGTGGTGCACAACGGCATCATCGAGAACCACGCCGAGCTGCGCGAGGAATTGAAAGCCAAGGGCTACTTCTTCACCTCGGAGACCGACACCGAGGTGATCGCCCACCTGCTCGCCCATCTGCTGGAAAGCGAAGCGGACCTGCTCAGGGCCGTGCAGCAGGCGGTCAAACATCTGGTGGGCGCCTACGGCCTGGCGGTGTCCTCGCCCGACGAGCCCGACCGGCTGGTGGTGGCGCGCGCCGGCAGCCCCCTGGTGGTGGGGCTCGGAGTGGGGGAGAACTTCATCGCCTCCGACGTCTTCGCCCTGTTGCCGGTCACCCAGCGTTTCGTCTTCCTGGAGGAAGGCGACATCGCCGAGATCCGCCGCGACGGCATCCGCGTGTTCGACGTCGCCGGCAAGCCCGCGCAAAGGCCGGAGCGGATTTCCCAGATCTCCGCCTCCACCGCCGACAAGGGCCCCTACGCGCACTACATGCTCAAGGAAATCTTCGAGCAGCCCTCGGTCATCGCCGAGACCCTCGAAGGCCGCATCCACAAGGGCCGCCTGCTCGAGGAAAGCTTCGGTCATGAAGCCCGCGCCCTGTTCGACAAGACCCGCGGCGTGCACATCATCGCCTGCGGCACCAGCTATCACGCCGGCCTGGTGGCCCGCTACTGGCTGGAGGAGATCGGCATCCCCTGCGCCGTCGAGGTGGCCAGCGAATACCGCTACCGCAAGGTGGTGGTGCCGGAGGGCACCCTGTTCCTGTCCATCTCCCAGTCCGGCGAGACCGCCGACACCCTGGCCGCCCTGCGCTTCGCCAAGAGCGCCGGCTACGTGGGTTCCCTGACCCTCTGCAACGTGCCGGAAAGCTCGCTCACGCGCGAATCCGACGTGGCCCTGATGACCCGCGCCGGCCCGGAGATCGGTGTGGCCTCCACCAAGGCCTTCACCACCCAGCTCACCGCCCTGCGCCTGGTCACCCTGGCGCTGGCGCGCCGGCGCGGCCTCGCCGCCGAGGAGGAGAAACGCCTGGTGGACGAGTTGCACGCCCTGCCGCGCCAGGTCGAGGTGGTGCTGGAACTGTCCGAGGCCATCCGCGCCATGTCCGCCGCCTTCGCCGACAAGCAGGACGCCCTTTTCCTGGGACGCGGCGCCTTCTATCCCATCGCCCTGGAAGGCGCGCTGAAGCTCAAGGAAATCTCCTACATCCACGCCGAGGCCTACCCCGCCGGTGAACTCAAGCACGGCCCGCTGGCCCTGGTGGACGCCAGCATGCCGGTGGTATGCGCCCTGCCCGACGATCCCTTGCTCGACAAGGTGCTGTCCAACCTGCAGGAAGTGCGCGCGCGTGGCGGCGAGCTGTTCCTGTTCAGCGACCACAAGGTGAAGATCGAGCTCGACCGCTACCAGAACCTCACCCTGGCCGACATCTATCCCAGCACCGCGCCCATCGTCTACAGCGTGCCGCTGCAACTGCTGGCCTACCACGTCGCCGTGCTGAAGGGCACCGACGTCGACCAGCCCCGCAACCTGGCCAAATCGGTCACCGTCGAATAGGGACGCGAACATGGCCGTCATCGCGGTATTCAACCAGAAGGGCGGGGTCGGCAAGACCACCACCACGCTCAACGTCGCCGCCTCCCTCGCCCTGCTGGAACGCAAGCCGGTGGTGGTGGATCTGGATCCGCAGGCCCACGTCAGCCTGGCGCTGGGGGTCAGACATCCGCCCAGCGCGGCCACCCTCGCCGCCTTCTTCCGCGACAAGACGCCGATGGACCGGCTGCTGCGCCGCCTCGCCAACGGCATCCGGCTGCTGCCGGGACATCCCGACCTGTCCAAGATCGACGCTCTGCTCGGCGCCACCCCCGGCGTCGCCGCCACCCTGCGGCGCGGCCTGGAGGCGAGCGCCATGGCCTGGGACGACGCGCCCATCCTCATCGACTGCGCGCCGGCCCTGGGCGTGCTCTCCCTCAACGCCCTGTTCGCCGCCGACCGGGTGCTGATTCCCGTCACCGCCGATTTCCTCTCCGTGCAGGGCCTCAATCGCCTGGATCTGGCCCTCAACGTGCTGGAGGGCCCGCTGCGCCGCCGCATCGAGCGCCGCGTCGTGCTCACCCGCTTCGACGAGGGCAAGGCGCAGTGCCGCGAAACCCTGGCCAGCCTGAAAAGCCGCTATGGGGAAAAGCTGTGCGAAACACGCATCGCCGACGATCCGGCCCTGTCCGAGAGCCCCGCGCATGGCATGGACATCTTCGCCTATTCGTCGGACTCCCCCGGCGCCCACGACTACCGGCTGCTGACCATGGAGTTGCTGTCCAAGGGCTTCTTCCAGTAACGCCGCGACACCCTCGCCCGCGCGCGGGCAAGGGGTCTGCGAAGAGGAAATCCGCCATGGCGACCAAAGGTTCCGGCAACAGTGACTGGCTGACCCGCTCGCGGGCCGCGCTCTGGCACCCCTGCACCCAGATGAAGCATCTGGAACGGGTGCCGCCCCTGCCCATCGCCCGCGGCGAGGGTCCGTGGCTCGTCGATTTCGACGGCCGCCGCTACCTGGACGCCATCTCCTCCTGGTGGGTCAACCTGTTCGGCCACTGCAACCCGCGCATCAATGCCGCCCTCGTCGATCAGCTCGGCCGCCTCGAGCACGTCATGCTGGCCGGCTGCACGCATGCGCCGGTGGTCGAACTCTCCGAGCGCCTGGCCGGCCTCACCGGCCTGGGCCATGCCTTCTATGGCTCCGACGGCGCCAGCGCCACCGAAATCGCCCTGAAGATGAGCTTCCACTTCTGGCGCAACGTCGGCCAGCCCGCCAAGACCGGCTTCGTCAGCCTGGAAAACGGCTACCACGGCGAGACCCTGGGCGCCCTCTCGGTCACCGACGTGGCCCTGTTCAAGGATACCTACGCGCCCCTGCTGCGCCCCAGCCACCAGGTCATGAGCCCGGACTGGCGCCACGCCGAGGACGGCGAGTCGGCCGAGGCCTACGCCCTGCGCGCCGCCGCCAGCCTGGAGGACTTCCTCGCCGAATGCGCCGACACCACCGCCGCCGTCATCCTCGAACCCCTGGTGCAGGGCGCCGCCGGCATGGCCATGCACCACCCCGTCTATCTGGCCAGCGCGCGGGAGAGTTGCGACCGCCACCGCGTCCACCTCATCGCCGACGAGATCG
>JBBIIR010000152.1:0-5529 GCA_037446455.1 Hydrogenophilales bacterium
CCGCGGATGCGCGCCTGCACAACGTCGAAGGCATCGCCAGCCTGGCCCTGGAACGCCACCAGGCCAGCCAGGCCCGGCTCGGCGAGCTCGACCGCAAGCTGGACGGCCTCGGCCGGGATCTCCAGCGCCTGGCCGAAAGCGTGACCGGTCAGGATGCCCGTCAGCGCGAGCTGGTCGAGCGGCTGGCCCGCCAGGGACAGGAAGCCGGCCAGCAAGCGCGCGCCGCCGCGGGCGCCCAGGCGGAGCGTATGGACGGGGTGGAACGGCAATTGCGCGAGCTCGCCGCCGAAGCCCGCGACCAGGCGGCCCGCACCGCCGCCCTGCAGGCAGGCCTGCCCGGCCTGCGCGACCAGGCCGCTCAGGCTGCGGCCAGCGTCGCGGCCGGCCGCGCCGACGATCTGGCCGCCCGCCTCGCCCGCCTGGAAAAACGCCTGGAGGAAGTCGCCGGCATGGCCCAGGACGCCCTCGACGCCACCGGCCTCGGCCAGCGCCGCATCGTCGGCAAGGTGGTGCACAGCGTCACCCTCACCGACGACAAGACCCTGTTCCCCATCCACTCGCCGGTCATGGGCGACAAGGACATGGCCAAGCTGGACGAGCTGGCGGCCCGCGTGAAGGCGATGGGCACCTGGTTCCACCTGCAGATCCAGGGCCACACCGACGGCTTCGGCTCGGAGGACTACAACTACGAACTGGGCCGCGCCCGCGCCGAGGTGGTGAAGAACTACCTCAACGAGAAGGGCGGCATTCCCCTGCTGCGCATGTCGGTGATCTCCCACGGCGCCGCCGAGGCCGCGCAGCACGCCGGCAGGAACAACCGCCGCATCGTCGTGCACGTGCTGCAATAGCCGGTCCGGGGCGCGGGCGCCCGCCCCGGGTCAGTAATGCGGCGGGATTTCGTCGCGCGGATCGCCCTCCTCGCGCGGGCGCAGGGTCTGCATCTGCTCGTGCAGCAGGCGGATCTGGCGTTCCAGCAGATCGATGCGCTCCTGCTGGCGGAACACGGTGGTGTTGAGGGTATCGAGCAAATCCTCGGCGAAGCTCAGTTTGGCTTCCAGTTCGATGAGGCGGGATTCCATGGGCGGGAGGGCGTCGTGGCGGCGCCCATAGCCTAGCGCCGTCTGGATTCGCAGGCGAATCGGCTTATGATGCCGGCTGTCGCGTCCATTCCCTTCCGGAGCAACGCCTCGTGAGTCCGACCTCCACGCCATGGCGCAACCTGCTGCTGCTCGGCCTGCTGCTGGCGGCGCTGGCGCAGGGCATCCAGGTGGTGCGCGGCGAGGCCGCCAGGGCGGTGTCCTTCGTCTTCACCGACCTCGACAACCGCGCCATCCGCCTGACCGACTACCGCGGCAAATGGGTGCTGATCAGCTTCTGGGCGCCCTGGTGTCCGCTTTGCAAGGTGCAGGTACCCAGTCTCAACCGGCTCAACCAGCGCCCCGATTTCCGCGTCATCGGCATCGCCCTGGATTACGGCGCCGACGAGGCCGCCATCCGCAACACGGTGGCCGCCGACCGGATGCGCTTCGAGGCGCAGGTCGCCGGCGGCAGCCGCAAGGCGCCGAACAGCGCCGTCCTGCAGGTGGGTCCGGTCGATTACTTCCCCACCTCCTATCTGTACGACCCCACCGGCGAGATCGTCATGTTCATCCCCGGCCAGATCCGCGTGCCGCGCGTGCTCGCGTTCATGGAGCAGTGGCTGGCGCAACGCGGCGGCCGGCCGCCGGTCATCGCGGCGCGCAGCGAGCGACTCGCCGCCTACCTGCGCGAACGGCACGGCGAGGCGGGAACGCGCGCCTTCGACGACTGGAAGCGGCTGGTGGACGCCAACCTGGGCGCCGCCACCGCGCAAAAGCTGGAGCGCGTCAACGAGTTCTTCAACCAGCGCATCCGTTTCGAGGCGGATCGCCAGGTCTGGGGCCGCGACGACTACTGGGCCAGCCCCGGCGAGTTGCTCGGCGCGGGACGGGGGGACGGCGAGGATTTCGCCATCGCCAAGTATTTCACCCTGCTCGCCCTCAACGTGCCGCCCGAGGCGCTGCGCCTGGTCTATGTCAGTCCGCGCGGCGACACGCGCAAGACGGCCGGAGCGGTGCACATCGTCCTCGCGCATTACGACCAGCCCGGCGCCGAGCCGAGCATCCTCGACAACCTGCGGCCGCGACCGCTGCCCGCCGGCAAGCGCCCGGATCTGCAGCCGGTGTTCAGCTTCAACAGCTCCGGCGTCTGGGAGGAAACCGCCAGCGTCGCCGCGGGTGGCGATCCCCGCCGCCTGGCCAACTGGGAAGACGCGCTGCGGCGCGCGCGCGAACAGGGATTCGAATAGGAGGGAGCAGCATGTCCATGACCCGTCAACTCTGGCTGTCCATCCTCGGCAGCGTGCTCATCGCGCTGGTGGCCAGCGTGCTCGCCGCGCTGCTCAACGCCCGCGCCTATCTGGAAACGCAGCTCGCCATGAAGAACCAGGACAACGCCACCACCCTGGCGGTGGCCCTGAGCCAGGGCGGCGCCGGGCCGGAAGACGTGGTGCCGGCGGTGACGGCGCTGTTCGACAGCGGCCACTACGCCCTCATCCAGGTCGTCGACGCGCGCGGCGTCGCCCTGCTGGACAAGGTGGCGCCACCCGCCGACAGCGGCGCGCCGGACTGGTTCGTGCGCCTGCTGCCGCTGCGTTCCCTGCCCGGCCGCGCCGAGATCACCAGCGGCTGGCAACCGGTGGGCACGCTCACCCTGATGAGCGACGCCGGCTTCGCCTACCGCGCGCTGTGGGACACCGCCGTCGGCATGAGCGCCTTCATCCTCGCCGCCGGCCTGCTCGCCGGCCTGCTCTCCAGCCTGGTCCTGCGCCGCATCACGCGGCCGCTGCAGGCGGTGCTGGCACAGGCGGAGGCCATCAACCAGCACCGCTTCATCACCATGCCCGAGCCCAAGGTGCCGGAAATGAAAGCCCTGGCGGCGGCGATGAACGACACGGTGAACCGCCTGCGCATCGACTTCGAGGAGGATGCGCGCCGCTACGAACGCATGCGCCTTCAGGCCAACTGCGACCCCCTCACCGGCCTCGCCAACCGCGTGCATTTCCTCGCCAGCCTGGACAGCGCGCTCGACCAGGAGGGCACGCCCTTCGGCGCCCTGGCCATCGTCCGCCTGCGCAAGCTGGGCAAGATCAACCGCGCCCTCGGCCGCGAGGTGGCGAACGACCTGCTGCGGCGTGTCGGCGCCCGCCTCGAGGAGATGACCGGGCGTTGCGTCGAAACCATGCCCGGCCACCTCAACGGCGCCGACTTCGCCCTGCTGCTGCCCGCGGGCTGCGACCCCGCTCCGGCCCTCAACGAATTGCTGCTCGATCTGCACGGTGTCCTCGATGGCCTGGCCGGCGATTACTCCACGGTCTACATCAGCCATGCCGCCTTTCAGCCGGGCGAGCCCGCCGACCATCTGCTCGCCCGTCTCGACCAGGCTCTGGCCCGCGCCGACGTCGCCGGCGGCAGCGCGGTGATCGAGGCCGCGCCGGAGAACGGCGCCGCGCCGCGGGCCGGCGGCGAGGCCTGGCGCGCCACCCTGCGCCAGGCCCTGGATGCCAAGGATCGCCTGCGCCTCGACGACTATCCGCTGCGCCTCGGCGACGGCCACCAGCGCCATCGCGAAGCTCCGCTGCGCCTGCGCTCCGACGCCGGCGGCGAATGGCTGGCCGCCGGCCGCTTCGTGCCCATCTCCGACCGGCTCGGCCTGGTGCGCGAGCTCGACCTCAACACCCTCAGGCTGGCCATCGCCGAACTGGAAGCCGACGAAGAACTTTCAGGCCTGTGGATCAACCTCTCGGCCAAGGCCGTCGGCGACGCCGAGTTCCGCGCCCGCCTGCTCGATCTGCTCGGCAATCACCCGGCCTGTCGCGACCGGCTCTGGCTGGAAATCCCCGAGGCCGGCGGCCTCGCGCGCCTGGAGGCGCTGCGCGAGCTGAGCCGCGACCTGAAGCCGCTGGGCTGCCGCATCGGCCTCGAACACTACGGCCACCAGTTCAACCAGATCGGCCGGCTGTACGACCTCGGCCTCGATTTCCTGAAGGTGGACGCCAGCTTCATCCACGGCCTCGACGGCAATCCGGGCAATCAGGCCTTCCTCGCCGGCCTGCTGGAAATCGCCCATCGCATCGGCATGCTGGTGTTCGCCGAGGGCGTGGAACGCGAGGAGGAACTCGCCAAGGTGCTGGAACTGGGCTTCGACGGCGCCTCCGGCGCGGCCGTGCGTTAGGCTTCCAGCGCGGGCGGTGTTGCCGTCGCCAGCATGGCGCGGCGGCTGGCCGGCGTTTCCAGGCTGACGCGGCCGAGGGCGCCGTCCCGATAGTCCTGCAGCAGCAGCAAGGCGGCGCGTTCCAGATCGGGCTCGCCGCCGCGTCCCTTGAGCAGGCAGCCGCGCCGGCGCGCCACCGCCTCGAGCACGCCGGGCGCGTCCAGCCCGGCCAGCGCGAAACCGTAGCGGGCCGCGAGCAGGCCGGGATAGCGCGCCAGCAGGATGCCGGCCAGGAACACCGCCACTTCTTCCTCCGGCACCGCGTTGCGGCCGATGGCATGGCTGGCCGCCAGCATGTAGCCGTCGGCGTCGTGCTCGATCTTCGGCCACATCAGGCCCGGGGTGTCCACCAGCACCAGGCGCGGCCCCAGCACCACGCGCTGCTGCGACTTGGTCACCGCCGGCTCGTCGCCGACGGCGGCGATGCGCCGCTTCACCAGCGCGTTCATGAGGGTCGACTTGCCGACGTTGGGGATGCCCATGATCATCATGCGCAGCGGCTTGGTGTTGTCGTCCCGGTGCGGCGCCAGCGCCTGGCAGAGCGCGGGGATGCGGGCCACCTCGGCGGGCTTGCGCGCCGACAGGGCGACCGCCTTGACGCCCGGCTCGCGGTTGAGGAATTGCAGCCACTCGCGGGTCGCCTCGGGGTCGGCCAGATCGGCCTTGTTGAGCAGCTTCAGGCAGGCGCGCTGCCGCGCCCGGCGCAGCGCCTCGATCATCGGATTGGCGCTGGCCGCCGGCAGGCGGGCGTCGAGGACCTCGATCACGACGTCGATGCCGGCCATGGTTTCGGCCGCCTTCTTGCCGGCCGAGGCCATGTGGCCGGGAAACCACTGGATGGGCATGGGGTGGTCCGCGCCGGTCGGTGGAGGACTACCCGGCCAGGGCCGCGCTGACCATGGCCTGTGCGTCGGCGACGATGCGCCGCAGGTGCTCGGCGCTGACGAAGCTCTCGGCGTAGAGCTTGTAGATGTCCTCGGTGCCCGAGGGCCGGGCGGCGAACCAGCCGTTGGCGGTGGTGACCTTGAGGCCGCCGATGGCGGCGCCGTTGCCGGGCGCCCGGGTGAGCTTCGCGCTGATGGCGTCCCCCGCCAGGGTGCTGGCGGTGACGCGTTCCGGCGTCAGGTGCTTGAAGGCCGCCTTTTCTTCGCGGCTCACGGCGGAATCGATGCGCACGTAGAACGGCGCGCCGTACTTGGCGGCCAGGTCCTGGTAGTACAGGCCCGGATCGCGGCCGCT
>JBBIIR010000153.1:0-5521 GCA_037446455.1 Hydrogenophilales bacterium
ATCCCCGGCACCGACGCCTCCGGCGTGGTGAAGGCGCTGATGGACGAGCTGTACGACGACTTCGTCAAGTGCGAGATGCCCAACCGGGTCAAGCTGTCCACCTCCTGCTGCGAGATCAACTGCGGCGGCCAGGCCGACATCGCCATCATCGTCCAGCACACCAAGCCGCCGAAGATCAACCACGACCTGGTCGCCAACATCTGCGAGCGTCCCTCCGTCGTCGCCCGCTGCCCGGTGGCCGCCATTCGTCCCGCCCTGGTGAACGGCAAGCCCTCCCTGGAAGTGGACGAGAAGAAGTGCATCTGCTGCGGCGCCTGCTTTCCTCCCTGCCCGCCCATGCAGATCAACGACCCCGAGCATTCGAAGATCGCCATCTGGGTCGGCGGCAAGAACTCCAACGCCCGTTCGCGTCCCACCTTCCACAAGCTGGTGGCCGCCGGTCTGCCCAACAACGCCCCGCGTTGGCCCGAAGTTGCCGAGGTGGTCAAGAAGATCCTGGCCGTCTACAAGGCCGATGGTCGCCCCTGGGAGCGCATGACCGACTGGATCGATCGCATCGGTTGGCCCGCGTTCTTCGAGAAGACCGGTCTGCCCTTCACCAAGTACCACATCGACAACTGGCGTGGTGGTCGCAGCAGCCTGAACGCTTCCGCGCACATCCGCTTCTGATCCTTCACGGCCCCGGCATGCCGGGGCTCGGAGGCGGTTTTGTTATTCGGAGATAGGGATATTTAAATGAAGATCGGCATTATGGTTAGCGAAGGCCCGTATAACCATCAGGCGAGCGATACCGCGTATATCTTCGCCCGAACGGCTATCGAGAAGGGCCATAAAGTGCCTCGCGTGTTCTTTTATCACGACGGCGTCAACAACTCGACCAAGCTCACCGAGCCCCCCCAGGATGACCGTCACGTGGTCAACCGCTGGTCCAAGCTGGCGGAAGACCATGGCGTCGACCTGGTGGTGTGCGTCGCCGCCGGCATGCGCCGCGGCATCAAGGACGAGATTCTGGCTCCCGGCTTCCGGATTTCCGGCCTGGGCCAGTTGGTGGAAGCCGGCATCCAGTGTGATCGCCTGGTGACCTTCGGCGATTAAGGGGAACGCAATGAGCGACATGATGGATGACATGGAAGGCGGCGAAGGCGTCGTCAAGAAATTCATGTTCGTCAACCGCAAGGCGCCGCATGGCACCGTTTACGCCCTGGAAGGCCTGGAAGTGGTGTTGATTTCCGCCGCCTTCGATCAGGACGTGAGCATGGTGTTCACCGACGATGGCGTGTACGAATTGATCAAGGGCATGAACACCAAGGGTATCGAGGTCAAGGACTTCTCCAAGACCTACCGCGCCCTCGAAGGCTACGACATCGAGAAACTGTATGTCGAAAAAGCGTCCATGGACGCCCGCGGCCTTTCCGAGGACGACCTGATCGTGGATGTGACCGTGCTCGACAGCGCCGAGATGGCCAGCCTCATGGCTGAGCAGGACGTCGTCATCAGCTTCTGAGGAAAACGAACATGCTGCATATCGTCAATAAGTCGGCCACCGAGCGGAACTCCCTGGAGAGCTGCCTGCGCATGGCCACCAAAGGTTCCGCCGTGTTGCTGATCGAGGATGCCGTTTACGCGGCGACCCAGGGCAGCGAGGCGGCGGCGAAAATCCAGTCGGCCATGGCCGACCTGCAGATTTATGCCCTGGGGCCCGACATGGAAGCGCGCGGCATGGCCGGGCGTGTTCTGGATGGGGTGAAACTGGTGGATTACGGCGGTTTTGTGGATCTGGTGACGGAACACAGCTCCTGTCAGTCCTGGCTGTAATTTTTGTTCTTTAAGGAGAAATGCTATGCCTATGGTCGAAGTTGCTGGCAAGTCGTTCGAAGTCGATGAAGAAGGTTACCTGACCAATCTGGCCGACTGGACTAGGGAAATCGGGGAATATCTGGCCAAGGATGAAAAGGTCGAGTTGACCGATAGCCACTGGGAAGTGATCAACTTCCTGCGCGAGTACTACGAGGAGTATCAGATCGCTCCCGCCGTGCGCGTGCTGACCAAGGCCGTCGCCAAGAAGCTGGGTCCGGACAAGGGCAACAACAAGTATCTGTACGAGCTGTTCCCCTATGGTCCCGCCAAGCAGGCCTGCAAGATCGCCGGCCTGCCCAAGCCGACCGGCTGCATCTGATCGCTCGACCAGGCTGGATCAACCCGGCGGGTCTGCCCGCCGGGGGTTGTTCGAAGGTGTTTGTGCAAGTGTGATTCCGGCCGCCCGGAGGCCGCTGATACGCTCCGGCGCGGTGTTCTGCCCGACATGCAGAGGTGGGGATGACTTCGTTGACGATTTTCTACACGGTGCTGTTTTACTTCGCCACCCTGGTGTTGCTGGGCGGAGTCGCCTATCGCATCTACGAGTACGGCCGCACGCCGGCTCCCCTGAATATTCCCACCACGCCCGCGCCGACCAGCAAGGGTGGGGTGGTCGTGCGCATGGCCCGCGAGGTTGTGCTGTTCGAGTCGCTGTTCAAGTCCAACAAGTGGATCTGGCTGTTCGGCTGGTTGTTCCACTTTGGCCTGGCCCTGGTCCTGCTGCGCCATGTGCGCTATTTCCAGGAGCCGATCTGGTTCTGGGTCGAGTTCATCCAGCCCTTCGGCAAGTACGCGAGCTTCGTCATGGTCGTCGGCTTGGCCGGCCTGTGGGCGCGCCGCTTCCTGGTCGACCGCGTGCGCTACATCTCCACCCCCTCCGATCACCTGATGCTGGCCCTGCTCATCGCCATCGGCATCTCGGGCATGCTGATGACCTTCGTCGCGCATACCGATGTCGTCGCCGTCAAGGCCTTCATGCTTGGCCTGATGACCTTCGACTTCCAACCGATGCCGGCCGACCCCTTGCTGATGGCCCATCTTTTCCTGGTGGCGGCGCTGATGATCATCTTCCCGGTGAGCAAGCTGTTGCACGCTCCGGGCATTTTCTTCAGCCCGACCCGCAATCAGGCCGACGACCCGCGCGAAACCCGCCATATCGCGCCCTGGGCCGCCGCCCTGGAACGCGACAAGGCCTGAGCCTGAACGTTGACGCACGATGCGAACCGAGCTGAAAGAAATAAGGAGCTAACGTGGCTGGTCCCGAGTTCGAAGTCCCCGCGCTGACCGAATACACGGAAGTCCCCAAGATCAAGGAAGGGGCGACCGCGCACCTGAAGTCCTTCCTCGCCGCCGAGGCGTCCCAGTCCTATCTGGGCTACCCGCATCAATTGCCGGCGGACTGGAAGGAGCGTGTCCTCGACCGCATGGGGCAGGTCCTGGAGAAATACCGCTCGGTGCGCGTATTCCTGGATGCCTGCGTGCATTGCGGCGCCTGCACCGACAAGTGCCACTACTTCCTCGGCACCGCCGACCCCAACAACATGCCGGTGGCGCGCCAGGAACTGATGCGCAAGGTCTACCGCCGCTACTTCACCCTGCCGGGCAAGATCGCCCCCTGGCTGGTGGGCGCCGAGGACCTCACCGAGGACACGCTGAACAAGTGGTACAACTACTACCACCAGTGCTCCGAGTGCCGGCGCTGCTCGGTGTATTGCCCCTATGGCATCGATACCGCCGAGATCACCATGGCTGGCCGCGAGATCCTCAACCACGTGGGCATCGGCCAGAAATATTCCAGCGAAATCCTGGTCAAGGTGCAGAAGATCGGCAACAACCTCGGCCTGCCCGGCCCCGCGCTGGAAGACACCCTGCTGGGCCTGGAGGAGGATATCGAGGCCGACACCGGCGTGCCGGTGAAAATGCCGCTGGACGTCGAAGGCGCCGAAATTCTGCTGGTGACGCCCTCCGCCGACTTCTTCTCCGAGCCGCACGTCGAGTCGCTGATCGGCTATGCCAAGGTGTTCCATGCCGCCGGCGCGTCCTGGACGCTGTCCAGCAAGGCCTCGGAAGCCGGTAATTTCGGCCTGTTCAACGGTAATTACGAAACCATGCGCAACATCGCCATGCGCATCCGCGACGCCGCCCTCGAACTGGGCGTCAAGCGCATCATCGTCGGCGAGTGCGGCCATGCCTGGCGCGTCGCCTACGCCTTCTGGAACACGCTGACCGGCATCGGTTACGGCGGCGACGATCCCTTCTCCGTCGAACTGCAGAAGCGGCTCGACCCGCGTTTCCCGCAGCCCATGCACATCTGCGAATACACCTGGGATCTCATCGAGCAGGGCGTGCTCAAGTTCGACAAGTCCCTCAACGACGACCGCGTCATCACTTTCCACGATTCCTGCAACGTCGCGCGCGCCTCGCGCATGGGCACGGAACCGGGCGGCCAGTTCACCATTCCGCGCAACATCATCCGCGCGGTGGCCAACAATTTTCAGGACATGGCGGCGGAAACCATCGGTGAATCCACCTTCTGCTGCGGCGGCGGCGGCGGCCTGCTGACCGACGACCTCATCGAGGTGCGGGTGAAGGGCGCGTTGCCGCGCATGAATGCCTACAACAACGTGGTGCGGGGCCAGGGCGTCAACTTCCTGGCGCTCATCTGCGCCATTTGCAAGGCGCAGTTCACCAAGGTACTGCCTTATTACGGATTCGACCGCAACATGGTCGGCGGCGTGCACCAGCTCGTCGGCACGGCCATCAAGCTGGATTGATGTATCGATATTGACGCAACACCTGGCGGCACGGGCTTCCGTGCCAACCCGAGTAGCAAAGTGGTTTGGCGCACGCGCCGCACGAAATTGACGATAGGAGAGCGAAGATGGCTGTCACATCCAAGGATGTCAAAAAAACCGAAGGTCTGACCTGGCGCCGTTACAAGGAGGGCGAAACGGAAGAAAACTATCGCCGTTCCCAGGAAAAGATTTTCCAGGCCAGCTGGACGCACAAGTGCCCCGAGTACGTGCACTCCACCCCGCCCTGCCAGGGTTCCTGCCCGGCCGGCGAGGATATCCGCGGCTATCTCAACATCGTGCGCGGCATCGAAAAGCCCACCGGTGGCCAGAGCTGGCAGGAATACGCCTGGCGCCGGCTGACCAGCGCCAACCCCTTCCCCGCCGTCATGGGCCGCGTCTGCCCCGCTCCCTGCGAATCCGGTTGCAACCGCAACATGGTCGAAGAGAACGTCGGCATCAACTCCGTCGAGCACTTCCTGGGTAACTGGGCGCTGGACAACAACATGGCTTTCGCCAAGCCCGAGACCGAGTCCGGCAAGAAGATCGCCATCATCGGCGGCGGCCCCGCCGGTCTGGCGGCCGCCTATCAGCTGCGGCGCATGGGTCATGGCTGCACCATTTTCGACGACCACGCCGAACTCGGCGGCATGATGCGCTACGGCATCCCCGGCTTCCGCACCCCCCGTGAAGTGCTGGACGGCGAGATCAAGCGCATCCTCGACATGGGCGTGGAAACCCGCATGAACTGCCGCGTCGGCGCCGACGTTCCCATGGAGCGGATCGAGCAGGACTTCGACGCCGTGCTCATCGCCCTGGGCGCCCAGGGCGGCCGCTCCCTGCCGGTGGACGGCGCCGCCGCGCCCAACTGC
>JBBIIR010000154.1:0-5496 GCA_037446455.1 Hydrogenophilales bacterium
CGCGTTCGCTGGTCTCAACCAGTTTGTTGATGCCCGTCGCCAGTTGCAGGAAGAAGCCGTCCTTGCCGGCGACGTCGAGACGCTGGCTGAAGTCGCCGGCGGCGGCGGCGCCGACGAGGTCGGCGATTTCCTTCTCCGTCGCCGCCTCGTCGGTGCGGTCGCGCCATTCGCCGACCGAACCCAGGCGCTCGCCGGCGTCGTTGAAGATCGGGTTGCTGGTGAGGGCATACAGGCGTTCGCCGATGACGATCTCGGAACGCGCGGTCTCGCGCAGATTCGCCAGGCGGTTCAGCGCCGCCTGCGGATCCGGGTAGAAAGCGCCGATGGAGGAGCCGATGAAGCGCTCGGCCGAGAAGCTGGGGATGCTCTTGCGGATCGCCGTCTCGGTGCGACGCAGCGTCGCCAGCAGCGCCTTGTTGGCGTAGAACACGCGGCCATCGTTATCGGCAATGCGGACGTTGGTGGAGACGCTGTCCAGGGCCTGGCGGATGCGCAGATTCTCGTCGGCGACGCGTTTGGCCTCGGCGACGTCGAAACCGAGTTTGGTCTGCATGGACTCCAGCCCCTCGAGCACCTGGCCCACCTCGTCGTGGCGGTCGATGGAGATCGGGTTGTCGTATTTCCCTTCCGCGATCCGATAGAACACCGACTTCGCCACGTCCAGTGGCCTCAGTATGACCCGCATGAGGACAGTACCGGCAATGATGGCAGCGCCGAGGGCCAAGAGGATGAGCGCCCCGGAGAGCACCAACTGGTTCCGGTTGCCGGCCTCACTCCGGGAGATCAGTTCCTCTCCGTGGGCCACGGCGGCATCCACGAAAGCTTGGGTGACCTGGTCCAGTTCCTGATAGAGGGGTACGGCCTGGTTGACCAGAGTACCCGCCGCGCTCTCGTAAAACTCGTCCCGTATGGCCTGTACCGCCGGCATCAGGCCATCTCGGCCAAAGTTGTTGCGGGCGGCGACCGTCGCCTCGAGCTTTTCCTTCAGGACCGGGGACAGGTCCAGTGCCCGGAGATACTCCAGGGATTTCGTGATTTCCGCCGCATTGGTGTTGATCTTGTCGAGGTGGACACTGACATCATGCTTGTGCAAGGCCACCGTTCCGCCTTGCGGATTGTGCTGCAGGGCCAGAGCCACCTGGGCCAGGTTTTCCGATAGGAGCCCCCTCACCCGGTTGGCATGCAACTGGGCCATGACGCCATGGGCCTGGATCAATTCCAGGTTCTGCTGGCTGGCCCGTAAACCGTACAGATTGGAAGCGCCCATCACCATGGCGATCAGGATCATGACCCCCAGGGTGCTGAGCAGGCGTAGACGCACGTTGGCATTGTTGAACCAGGCGCGGAAGCCGCTTGGATGGAAGCCTTTGTTCTGGCTCTCGCGCAAGATCTTGTACCGGGCCTCGGCCTGGCTCACCTGTTCCAGGGAAGGCTTGCGCCGCACCGAAAGAAAGCCGCTGATCTGGCCGCTCTGGCGGATGGCCGTGACGTGCGCCTCCACCCAGTAATGGTCGCCGTTCTTGCAGCGGTTCTTGACCATGCCCACCCAGGGCCGGCCGGCCTGGATGGTGTCCCACAGATCCTTGAAGGCGGCCGCCGGCATGTCCGGATGGCGCACGATGTTCTGCGGCGCCCCCAGCAATTCCTCGCGGCTGAAGCCGCTGATGGCGACGAAGGCGTCGTTGACGTGGGTGATGACGCCGCGGGTGTCGGTGGTGGAGACGATGGTTTCCCCTTCCCGCATGTGGCGCTCGACGCCCGTCACAGGCATGTTCACTCGCATGGTGCTTTCCTCGGCATGGACCTCAGGTGGAGTCGCGGCTCGCAAGCGGGGCGGGCCGGCCCCGGCGACGGGTCGCTTGCTTCCGGTTATCGGCAGGCACGACGGCTTCTTTAACGCGCAGGCAGGCGTGTCGGGCCATCGTGTAGAGGGGATCAGCGGGCCAGCCAGGAGGCCGCCCCGCGACGCGGACGCTCGCCCGCGAAAACGGGCTTCAGCCGGTCAGCCGGCGCAGGGCCTCGCGGTATTTCTCGGCGGTGCGCGCCACCACCTCGGCGGGCAGCTCAGGGCCCGGGGCCTGCTTGTTCCAGCCCGAGGCGGTGAGCCAGTCGCGCACGTACTGCTTGTCGAAGCTGGGCGGGTTCTTGCCCACCTCGTACTGGTCGGCGGGCCAGAAGCGGGAGGAATCCGGCGTCAGCACCTCGTCGATGAGGGTCAGGGCGCCGTGCTCGTCCAAGCCGAACTCGAACTTGGTGTCGGCGATGATGATGCCCTTGGTCAGGGCGTATGCGGCGGCCGCCCGGTACAGGGCAATGGCGGCGTCCCGCACCCGGGCCGCGATGTCGGCGCCGAGCAGGGCCGCGCATTGGGCGAAGTCGATGTTCTCGTCATGGGCGCCGATGGCGGCCTTGGTGGACGGCGTGAACAGCGGCTCGGGCAGCCTGTCCGCCTGGCGCAGCCCCGGCGGCAGGGGAATGCCGCAGACCTTGCCGGTCTGCTGGTAATCGGCCCAGCCCGAGCCCACCAGATAGCCGCGCACGATGGCCTCCACCGGCAGGGCCTTGAGCCGCTTGACGACGATGGCGCGGCCGGCCACCTGGCCGCGTTCCGCAGGCTGAACCACCGACTCCGGCGCGTCGCCGGTCAACTGGTTGGGCAGGATGTGCGCGAGCTTGCGGAACCAGAAATCCGCCACCGCCGTCAGCACCCGCCCCTTGTCCGGGATGGGCGTCGGCAGCACCACGTCGAAGGCCGACAGGCGGTCGCTGGTGACGATGAGCATGCGCTGCTCGTCGACGGCGTAGATGTCGCGCACCTTGCCCTTGTGGATCAGGGGCAGGGACTGGATGGAGGATTCGAACAGGGCCGCGGTCATGGGAGATTCCAGAAATGATCAGGCCGGCAGGGAGGCATTCCCGCCTCGCCACCGGCCACAAGTCATCAGCTACCAGCCACGAGCCACGAGCTGGTTTAATTCACCTTGGGATCCAGCTCGCCCTTGTCGTAGCGCTTCTGCATGTCTTCCAGGCTGTAGACCTTGGTGATCTTGCTGGCCATGCCGGCGGCGCCGAAGGCTTCGTAGCGGGCGGCGCAGATGCCGCTCATGGCCTTGGTGGCTTCCTTGAGGAACTTGCGCGGGTCGAAGTTCGACTTGTTCTCCGCCAGGTGCTTGCGGATGGAACCGGTCGAGGCCATGCGCAGGTCGGTGTCGATGTTGACCTTGCGCACGCCGTTCTTGATGCCCTCGACGATCTCGCTGACGGGGACGCCGTAGGTCTGGCCCATGTCGCCGCCGTAGCTGTTGATGATGGCAAGCCAGTCTTCCGGCACCGAGGAGGAGCCGTGCATGACCAGGTGCACGCTGGGAATGCGCTGGTGGATTTCCTTGACGCGGTCGATGCGCAACACCTTGCCGGTGGGCTTCTGGGTGAACTTGTAGGCGCCGTGGCTGGTGCCGATGGCGATGGCGAGGGCGTCGACGTGGGTCTTGCTGACGAAGTCGGCGGCTTCGTCGGGATCGGTCAGCAGGGCGGAGTGATCCAGCACGCCCTCGGCGCCGTGGCCGTCTTCCTCGCCGGCCTTGCCGGTTTCCAGGGAACCCAGGCAGCCCAGTTCGCCTTCGACGGAGACGCCGCAGGCATGCGCCAGTTCCACCACGTGGCGGGTGGTGTCGACGTTGTATTCATAGGTGGAGGGGGTCTTGCCGTCGGTGCCCAGGGAGCCGTCCATCATCACCGAGCTGAAGCCGGACTGGATGGAGCGGAAGCAGATGCTGGGGGAGGCGCCGTGGTCCTGGTGCATGCACACCGGGATGTGCGGGTAGGACTCGATGGCGGCCAGAATCAGGTGGCGCAGGAAGGGCTCGCCGGCATAGGCGCGGGCGCCGGCGGAACCTTGCAGGATCACCGGGCTGTTGGTCTTGTCGGCGGCCTGCATGATGGCCTGGACCTGTTCCATGTTGTTGACGTTGAAGGCGGGCAGGCCGTAGCCGTTCTCGGCGGCGTGGTCGAGCAGTTGACGCAGGGATATCAGAGCCATCTGGAGTTCTCCTGTAGGGTTGAACGGTTATGTGACTTTACGTTCGCCGATGCGAACGATCTTCATGGTGTTGGTGCCGCCCGAGCGGCCGATCGGCTCGCCGATGGTCAGCAGGATGAGGTCGCCGTTACGGACCGCGCCGCGCCGGCGAAGTTCATCCTGGGCCTCGGCGAGGAGCTGATCGCGGTCGTTGCTGGAAGGCTTGAAGTTGACCGGATAGACGCCGCGGAACAGGGTGACCTTGCGCCGCGTCTCCACTTCGGGGGTGAGGGCGTAGATCGGCACGTGCGTGCTGATGCGGCTCATCCACAGGGCGGTGGAGCCGGACTGGGTCATCGCGGCGATGGCCTTCACGTTGAGGTTGAGCGCCGTGTAGGCGGCCGACTTGGCGATGGCCTCGTCCACCCGCAGGATGCCGTCCTTGCTCTGGAAGTCGTTGAAATCGGGCGTCTCCACCTCTTTTTCCGCCTCGATGCAGATGCGGTTCATGGCGGCGATGGTCTCGATGGGGTAGTCGCCCACCGCCGTCTCCGCCGACAGCATCACCGCGTCGGTGCCATCCAGCACGGCGTTGGCCACGTCGGAAACCTCGGCGCGGGTGGGGATGGGACTGGAGATCATCGACTCCATCATCTGCGTGGCGGTAATGGCCAGCTTGTTGTGCAGCCGGGCGAGCCGGATCATGCGCTTCTGCAGCGAGGGCACGGCGGCATCGCCGACCTCCACGCCGAGGTCGCCGCGCGCCACCATGATGGCGTCGGCCGCCTTGACGATGGCCTCCAGGCCCTCCACGGCCTCGGCGCGCTCGATCTTGGCGACGATCCAGGACCTGCCGCCGTGCGCCTGCAGAATTTCGCGGGCCTGCTGGATGTCCGCCGCCGAGCGCGGGAAGGACACCGCCAGGTAATCCGCCTTGAGGGCGGCGGCGGTCTTGATGTCCTCGATGTCCTTGTCGGTCAGGGCCGAGGCGGAGAGGCCGCCGCCCTTGCGGTTGATGCCCTTGTTGTTGGAGAGCACGCCGCCCTGCACGACCTTGCAGATGACCTGGGCGCCCTGCACGTCCTCGACCCACATCTCGATGCGGCCGTCGTCCAGGAGCAGGGTGGAGCCGCGCGAGACGTCGTAGACCAGGTCGACGTAGTCGAGGCCGACGCGCTCCTGGTCGCCCAGCTCGCATTCCGCGTCGAGGATGAACCTGTCGCCGTTGGCGAGGGTGATCTTGCCGTCCTTGAACTTGCCGATGCGGATCTTCGGGCCCTGCAGGTCGACCAGCACGCCGACGGCGCGGCCGCGGGTCTTGGCCAGGGAGCGCACGAGGTCGGCGCGCTGAATATGTTCCTCGGCGGAACCGTGCGAAAAGTTGAGACGAACGACATCGACACCGGCCTCGATCATGCGATCCAGAACCTTGGGATCGGTGCAGGCGGGGCCGAGCGTGGCGACGATTTTGGTTCTGC
>JBBIIR010000155.1:0-5487 GCA_037446455.1 Hydrogenophilales bacterium
GAGTCGAGCATGATCGGCGCCTTGGCGATGTCCGGCTCGGAAGCGATCAGGTTGAGGAAGCGGGTCATGGCGGCGACGCCGTCGAGCATGGCCTCGTCCATGTTGATGTCGATCACCTGGGCGCCGCTCTCCACCTGCTGGCGGGCGATGGCCAACGCCTCGTCGTAGTTGCCGTCGATGATGAGGCGCTTGAACTTGGCCGAGCCGGTGACGTTGGTGCGCTCGCCGACGTTGCAGAACAGGTCGCCGGCGCCGAGGTTGTAGGGCTCCAGGCCGGAGACACGCAACTTGGGCGCGATCTCGGGCATCGTCCGGGGTGAGCAATCACTCACCGCCTCGGCGATGGCCCGTATATGGTCGGGCGAGGTGCCGCAGCAGCCGCCGACGATGTTCAGCAGGCCGCTTTGCGCCCACTCGCGGATCTCGGCGGCCATCTGCGCGGCGGTCTCGTCGTAGCCGCCGAAGGCGTTGGGCAGGCCGGCGTTGGGATGGGCGGAGATCAGGCAGTCGGCCTTGCCGGCCATCTCCTCGATGTGCTGGCGCAGTTCCTTCGCGCCCAGCGCGCAGTTGAAGCCGAACGAGAACGGTTCGGCATGCGCCAGCGAATTCCAGAATGCCTCGGCGGTCTGTCCTGACAATGTCCGGCCGGAGGCGTCGGTGATGGTGCCGGAGAGCATGATCGGCCGGGTACTGCCGGTGTCATCGAAGTACTTCTTCACCGCGAACACGGCGGCCTTGGCGTTCAGGGTGTCGAACACCGTCTCGATCAGGATGAGGTCGGCGCCGCCCCGCACCAGGCCGTCGGTGGCCTCGTAATAGGTGGCGACCAGTTCGTCCCAGGTGACGTTGCGGAAGCCGGGGTCGTTGACGTCCGGCGAGATCGACAGCGTGCGCGAGGTCGGGCCCAGGACGCCGGCGACGAAGCGCGGCTTGTCGGGGGTGGAATAGGCGTCGGCGACCTCGCGCGCCAGGCGGGCGCCTTCGAAGTTCAACTCGTGCACCAGCGACTCCATGCCGTAGTCGGCCATGGAAACGCTGTTCGCGTTGAAGGTGTTGGTTTCCAGGAGGTCGGCGCCGGCCGCCAGATACTGGCCGTGAATCTCGCGGATCACCTGCGGCCGGGTCAGCAGCAGCAGATCGTTGTTGCCCTTCAGGTCGCGCGGCCAGTCCTTGAAGCGCTCGCCCCGGTAGTCGGCCTCGGCCAGGCCATGGCGCTGAATCATGGTGCCCATGGCGCCATCCAGGATGAGGATGCGGCGCGCGGAATGGGCAAAAAGTTCTGCGGTGCGGTCGGCCATGTGGGCGTGCTGAAAAAAGTGGCGGATTGTACCACCCGGACCCGTGCGGACCCGGCGCGGGGCGCCTCATCACGATGAATAAGAAAAACTGTTGCCTATATAAATAGTGCAAATAGAATCCGCGCAAAGGATGGAGACCTTCATGCGCTTCCCGGTGACAACCGCGGGGCGAGGGGGCGTGCCGACTCAGCGAAGGGGACGGCTCCGATCCATGCCCTTGTCAACCTCGCAGGAGCCCGCATTCGGGGAACACAGCGCCATGAAACATCTCACCCCCAAGGAAACCGCCGAATTCCTCCACGCCAACACGAACGCCGTGTTCATCGATTGCCGTTCGGAATGGGAGTTCCTGTTCGTCGGCCATCCCAAAAACGCCCTGCTGATTCCCTGGTACGAGGGGGAAAACTGGGACATCAACCCGCGTTTCCTCGGCGAGGTACGCATCGCCGCCTCGCACCAGCGGCCGGTGGTGCTGATCTGCCGCTCCGGCAACCGCTCGCGGGAAGCCGGCGAGTTCCTCGAACAGCACGGTTTCAGCGACGTCTACAACGTGCTGTACGGCTTCGAGGGCGAACTCGACGACGACCACCACCGCAGCACCCGCAACGGCTGGCGTCACGACGGCCTGCCCTGGGAGCAGTGCTGAGCCCTACGCAGGCTCCATACCCGGCGGGGCGGATGGCTGCACCGCGCCGGGCACGAAAAAGCGCGTGCCCAGGTCTTCCAGGCCCAGGCTGGCGAGGATTTCCCGCAGACGGCCGGCGGCGCGCCCGCCGGGCAGGTGCTGCTGGCTGGCGAGGATGAGCTCGTTCTTCATGGAGTGCTCCCAGCCCACCAGTTCGGTGACCTTGACCTGGTAGCCGTGCGCCTCCAGTTGCAGACAGCGCAGCACGTTGGTGACGTGGCTGCCGAACTCGCGGGTGTGGATGGGGTGACGCCAGAGCTCGGCCAAGGGCGCGCGCAGCGCCCGCCCTTTGTGCGCGCGCAGGGCCGCCGCCACCTCCGCCTGGCAGCAGGGCACCAGCACGATGAAGCGGGACTCTTTCGCCAGGGCGAAACGGATGGCGTCGTCGGTGGCGGTGTTGCAGGCGTGCAGGGCGGTCACCACCTCCACCCGTTCCGGCAGGCGGGCCGAGGCGATGGAATCCGCCACCGACAGATTGAGGAATTCCATGTGCTCGAAGCCCAGCCGCCGGGCGAGGTCGCGCGAGCGTTGCACCAGCTCATCGCGGCTTTCGATGCCGAAGACGCGGGCGTGCGGCGCCTCGGCCTTGAAGAACAGGTCGTAGAGGATGAAACCCAGGTAGGACTTGCCGGCGCCGTGGTCCACCAGGCTGAAGTCCGCGCGTTCCTCCAGGGCCTGCCGCAGCAGCGGCTCGATGAACTGGAACAGGTGGTAGACCTGCTTCAGCTTGCGCCGGCTGTCCTGGTTCATCTTCCCCTCGCGGGTGAGGATGTGCAGTGCCTTCAACAGTTCGACGGACTGGCCGGGGCGGACTTCGTGCATGATCCGATGTGGGTCTTATTCGACGTCCGATTTTTCCGGCGCGCCGTCATCGGCCTGCAGCAGCCATTCGCGCCAGACGGCCAGCGAGACCGCCACCAACACCGGCCCCAGGAACAGGCCGATCAGGCCGAAGGCATTGAGTCCGCCGAGCACGCCCAGGAACACCAGCAGGAAGGGGATGCGTGTCGGCCCGCTGATGGCCAGCGGACGGATCAGGTTGTCCACCCAGCTGACCACCAGCCCGCCCCACAGGAACAGGCCGATCGCCGCCGAGGTTTCGCCTTGCGCCAGCAGGCCGAGGCCGAGGCCGATCCAGACCACCGGCCCGACGAAGGGAATGAGCGAGACCAGCGCGGTCACCGCCCCCCAAAAAGCCGGCGCCTGGATGCCGGCCACCCAGTAGCCGAGTCCGGCGAGCATACCCTGGGCCAGGGCGGTGAGGACGATGCCGAACACCACCGCGTGCACGGTGACGCCCACCGCATCGAGATAGCCGCGCGCGGCGGTGCCCAGCCAATGCGTGCTCACCCGGCCGAACTGCGCCAGGGCCGCGGCACCATGGCGATACAGGAAGAACAGCGCGAATACCGCCAGGCCGAATTTCGCCAGGTTGCGTCCGAGGCCGCCGGCCACGCTCCTCCAGGTGGCGGGGTCGTGCAATCCCAGCGCCTCGACGCGCGCCCGCAGCCAGGCCGGATCGGCCTGGATCTCGGCATAGCGCGCGGCCGCCCAGTCCCCGCCCGGCCAGCCGCTGACGGCCGCGGGCAGCGGCGGCAGACCCTCGGCGCCCATGTGCCGCAGGGCCGCGGCGCCCTTGGCGACGTCGCCCGCCACCGCGAACATCACCCAGGCCAGCGGCGCCAGCAGGGTCACCGCGACGAACACCGTCATCATCAGGGCGGCCAGCGTCTCCCGCCCGGCCAGCCGGCGCAGCAGACGGCGATACAGCGGCCAGGTCACGTAGGCGAGGATGCCGGCCCAGGCCAGGGCCGCGAAGAACGGCGACAGCACCCAGAGCGTGAAGCCGAACACCAATGCCAGAAAGAGCGCGGCGCCGAGTCGGCGGGCGAGGGGAGAGGTGAGTTCGAGCGCCACGGATTTCACGCCTCGCGCGGCATGGCCGCGGAAGCCGGCGGGCCGGCGCGACACGGGATGAAGGATGATGGCATGAGCATCTCGGAAGGTTTGTCTGAATCTGGATTATCCAGATTCATGAGGCCAAGCGGACGCCTCCGCGCTTGCGCCGCTCCCTCCCGGCCGCCATCCGCCAGAGCGCCGGGCGGGACGCGGGGCATGCCTGCCGACGCGACTGCTGGGATAATCGCCGGCATGCCTGTCCTCCTCGAAATGCCGCGCCCCGCCACCGCCGCCCCGCCGACCCGGCCGGGATGCCTGCCGGCGCGCAATCCGCCCGCCCCGGTTTACATGGGCCCGGCCTTTGCCCACCATGGCCCGGCCCGATTTGACGCACTGCGCAAACAGATACGCCCATGATCCTCGGCATCGGTACGGACATCGTCGCGGTCGCGCGCCTGCGCGCCATGCACGACCGCCACGGCGAGCGCCTGGCGCGCCGCCTGCTGGCGCCGGCGGAATGGGACGACTATGCCCGCGCCGCCGAGCCGCACCGCCTGCTGGCCAAGCGTTTCGCCGCCAAGGAAGCCCTGGGCAAGGCGGTCGGCAGCGGCATCCGCGCGCCGCTGACGCTGACCGCCTGCTGGGTGGAGCACGACGCCCTGGGCCGGCCGGAGTTCGCCTGCGCGCCCGAACTGGCCACCTGGCTGCGCGGGCGCGGCGCCGGCGCGCTGCATCTTTCCCTGTCCGACGAGCAGGACACCGTGGTCGCCTTCGTCGTCGTGGAGCGCCTATGAGCTTTTCCAACGCGCGGCATCTGCCCCTGGGCCCGGTCATGGCCGACCTGGCCGGCCTCGCCCTCGGCGACGCCGAGCGCGCCCGCCTGCTGCATCCCGGCGTGGGCGGCGTCATCCTGTTCAAGCGCAACTACGCCAGCCCGCAACAGGTCGCCGACCTGTGCCGCGAGATCCACGCCCTGCGCAGCCCGCGCCTGCTCATCGGCGTCGACCACGAGGGCGGCCGCGTGCAACGCTTCCGCGAGGGCTTCACCGCGCTTCCGCCGATGCGCGCCATCGGCGAGATCTGGGAGGCCCATCCGCAGCGCGCGCGCCGCCTGGCCCGCGACGCCGGCTACGTCATCGGCGCCGAATTGCGCGCGGTGGGCGTCGATTTCAGCTTCGCGCCGGTGCTCGATCTGGATTACGGCAACAGCGGCGTCATCGGCGACCGCGCCTTCCACCGCAGCCCGCAGGCGGTGACCGACCTGGCCCACGCCCTGGCGCTGGGCCTGCAGGAGGCGGGCATGAACGCCGTCGGCAAGCATTTCCCCGGCCACGGTTTCGTCGCCGCCGATTCGCATCTGGCCGTGCCGGTGGACGAACGCCCGCTCGCCGACCTGGAATTCGCCGACCTGCTGCCCTTCCGCCAGATGATCGACCTGGGCCTCGCCGGCATCATGCCGGCGCATGTCATCTACCCGCGCGTCGACGAGCGGCCGGCGGGTTTCTCGCGCAAGTGGTTGACGGAAATCCTGCGCGGCCGGTATGGCTTCGAGGGCGTGATCTTCAGCGACGACCTCACCATGGAAGGCGCCAGCGTCGCCGGCGG
>JBBIIR010000156.1:0-5422 GCA_037446455.1 Hydrogenophilales bacterium
CCGCGTCCCATTCCACGCCGTTGATGCCGGACACGCCGAGGTCCTCGACCTTGGTGAGCAGGTGGTGCAGGCCGTGGCCGAACTCGTGGAACAGGGTGATGACGTCGTCATGGGTGAGCAGGGCCGGTCTCTTGCCCCCTTCGGGGGCGCCGCCGACGGGACGGGTGAAGTTGCAGTTGAGGTAGGCGACCGGGGTCTGGATGCCCTCGCCCTTGCGGCGCCGGGTGATGGCGTCGTCCATCCAGGCGCCGCCACGCTTGGTGTCGCGCGCGTGGAGGTCCAGGTAGAACTGGCCGATCAATTGGCCCGCGCGGTCCCGGATGGCGAAGAACTTCACGTCCTTGTGCCAGACCGGCGCCGCGTCCTCGCGGATATCGAGGCCGTACAGGGTCTCGATGACACGGAACAGGCCGGCCAGGGTCCTGGGTTCGGTGAAGTATTGCTTCACCTCGTTTTCCGAAAAGGCGTAGCGGGCTTCGCGCAGCTTTTCGCTGGCATAGGCCACGTCCCAGGCCTGCGGGTCGGGCAGGTTCAGTTCGGCGGCGGCAAAGTCGCGCAGTTCCACCATGTCCTTTTCCGCGTAGGGCTTGGCGCGGGTCGCCAGGCTGCCGAGGAAATCCAGCACTTCCGCCGGCGTTTCCGCCATCTTCGGTTCCAGGGAAACCTGGGCGTAGGAGTCGAAACCCAGCAGCTTCGCCGCCTCCCCGCGCAGTTCCAGGATGCGGCTGATGAGGGCGGTGTTGTCCAGGTTCTCCGGCCCGAATTCGGAGGCGCGGGTGGTGTAGGCCCGGTACATCTCTTCCCGTAGCGCCCGGTTCGTGCAGAACTGCATGACGGGCAGGAAGGAGGGCGCCTGCAGGTTGAGCTTCCAGCCCGTCTTGCCGTCCGCTTCCGCCATTTCCCTGAACATGGCCTTGGCGTCGTCGGGCAGGCCGGCGAGTTCGGCTTCGTCGTCGATGAACCTGCTCCAGGCGTTGGTGGCGTCGAGCAGGTTTTCCTCGAACTTGGCGGAGAGCTTGGACAACTCCTCCTGGATGGCCATGAAACGCGGCTTGTCGGCTTCCGGCAACTCGGCGCCGCCCAGGCGGAAGTCGCGCAACTCGTTGTCGACGACCTTGCGCCGGGCCGGAGTCAGATGCGCGTGGGCATCGGTAGCGGCGAGCGCCTTGTACTGGCGGAACAAGCCGTCATGCTGGCCCAGCTCGGCGTAATACTGGGTGATCTTGGGCAGGTTCTCGTTGTACACCTCCCGCAGTTCCGGGCTGTCCAGCACCGAGTGCAGGTGCGAGACCTGGCCCCAGGCCCGCGACAGGCGCTCGTTGGCGTCCTCC
The DNA here is from genome assembly GCA_037446455.1 of Hydrogenophilales bacterium. Lineage (GTDB taxonomy): Bacteria > Pseudomonadota > Gammaproteobacteria > Burkholderiales > Thiobacillaceae > PFJX01. Next base: position 1,332 of record JBBIIR010000156.1, read on the forward strand.
AGGGGCTGCACGAAGGCCTCCCAGGTGGGCGGCGTGGCGGGGCCGCACAGGGTTTCCACCAGGGCGCGGTTTTCCGCCAGCAACTGGTCCACGGCGGGGGTGACGTGTTCGGGTTTGACTTCGCTGTAGCGCGGCAGGTCGGAGAAATCGAGCAGGGGGTTCATGGTTGGCAAGTGGCAAGTGGTCAGGAGTGGAAACGAGTATCGGACCAAAGACGCGGTTTTCAAGGCATAGTTTCGGGCCATTGCATTGCGATTTCCGATCATGGCCATCGAATCCTATCGCGACCGCCTGCCCCGCCTGGGGCGCGATGTCTATGTCCACCCCGCCGCCACGGTGATCGGCGACGTCGAGCTGGGCGACGAGGTGTCGGTGTGGCCCGGCGTGGTCATCCGCGGCGACGTCAACTTCATTCGCATCGGCGCGCGCAGCAACATCCAGGATGGTTCCATCCTGCACGTGAGCCGGCCCAGCAGCCGCAATCCCGATGGCGCGCCCCTGCTCATCGGCCGCGACGTCAGCGTTGGCCACGCCGTGGTCCTGCATGGCTGCGCGATCGGCGACGAATGCCTCATCGGCATGGGTTCCCTGGTCATGGACCGGGCGGTGCTGGAAGCCCGCGTGCTGCTCGGCGCCGGCAGTCTGGTGCCGGAGGGCGCGGTGCTGCGATCCGGCTGGCTGTATTTCGGCCGGCCGGCCAAAGCGGTGCGCGCGCTGGACGCGGGCGAGCTGGAACACTTCGCCGCGCTGGCCGCGAACTACGTGCGCCTGGCCGGCGACTATCGCGCCTGAGCCGTCGCCCGACGCCGTTCAGCGCCCGCGTTCCAGCCGTTTGCTGTGCCGGTTCAGGCTGCCGGTGAGTTCCGAGATGATTTCCCCCGCCGCGTGGATGATCTGGTTGGGCGTGAAGCCGCAGTGACGCATTTCCCGGTAGAAGCCCTTGGCCAGCAGCTTGGCCACCTTGTCCGGTTCGTGCGCCGACAGGGCGGTGACGGTGTCGGCCTTGGCGCCAGCCTGGCGGCCGAGCGCCATCTGCGCGAAGCGGGAATCGAGCAGGCTTTCCAGGCGGGCGACCTGGATGGCGCGGGCGATGAGCAGGGCGGCCAGTTCCGCCACCGCCTGGTCCTCGGCGGAAAAGGCGTCGCGCCGCGCCGGATTGCTGACGTTGAGCACACCGGCCGGCCGGCCGGCGAGGGGCAGGGGGCAGACCATGAAGGCGCCGGCCTCACCCGGCCGGCGCGCATCGGCCTGCCACGCGGAATGATCGATGCGGCGCACGCGCACACAGCTACCCGAGGCCAGCACCTGACCGGCGATGCCCTGGCCCGGCGCGGGCTCCTCCTTCCAGGCCGCCTCCGGCAACTCGCCATAGAGGGCGGCAAGCCGCAGATGGGCGCCCTTTTCCTCGCCGGAGTCCAGCAGCATCAGGGAGACACGCCCCACCTCGAGCAGTTCGCCGGCGATGCGGGCCAGGCGGTAGAGGTTGTCCTCGAAGCTGCCGCAGACCTGGAAGGCGGCCAGTTCTTTCAACTTTTCCCGACGCAACACGGTTCGGTTCATCTCGACTCCCCCTTCGATGGCACTTTCCCGCGCGCGGGATGCCGTTCAGTTCAATGCGCTGGCCAGCTTGCGGCGGTAGGTGGCGACCAGCTCGCCCTGGCCGCCGAGCATGTTGAACACCGCCAGGATGGTCTTGCGCGCGGCGTCGTCGTTCCAGTAGCGGTCGCGGCGCACGATCTCCAGCAGTTCGTCGAGGCCCTCGGCATGGCGGCCGGCGGCCACCAGCAGGTTGGCGAGCCGCATGCGCAGTTCCATGTCCGCCGGATCGGCGGCGATGCGTTCGCGCAAGTCGGCCTCGTCGCCGCCCTGCTGCCCGCCCAGGGCGAAAGTCAGCCGGGCGATGAGCTGCTGCGCGCGGTCCTCCATGCGGGTCGCCGGCGACAGGCTGTCGAGCAGGCGCCTGGCCTCGTCGAGCTGATCCAGGGACAGCAGGATGTCGGCGGCATCCAGGCGCACCTCCTCGTTGCCGGCATCCAGCTTCGAGGCTTCCGCCAGCAATTGCAGGGCCTGGGCGCTGTCGCCGGCGGCGCGCGCGCGGTTGGCGGCGGCGCGCAGTTCCTCGGCGGGCGAGGGAATGACGCGGGCGAGGAAGGCGCGCACCTGGGCCTCGGGAATCGCGCCGGAGAACTCCTCCAGCAGTTCGCCGTTGTACACCGCCTTGACGCTGGGAATGCCGCGCACGCCGAACTGGGCGGCCAGTTCCTGGTTGTGGTCGGCGTTGATCTTGGCGAGGATGAACCTGCCCTGGTATTCCTCCGCGAGCTTCTCCAGGATGGGTTTCAGGGCCTTGCAGGGACCGCACCATTCGGCCCAGAAATCCATGACCACCGGGGTGTGGCGGGAGTTTTCCAGGACGATCCGCTCGAAATTGCTGGCGTCGACGTCGTAGGCGAATTGGGACATGGCTGCGATAGCGGGTAGCGGGTAGTCGGTAGCTGGTTACTGGCCGCCGCTGGCGATGCGTTGGGCGAGTTCGGCGGCCTTGCCGGTGTAGCTTGCCGGGGTCAGGGCCAGCAGTTGCTGCTTGGCTTCGGCGGGGATGGCCAGGTCGAGGATGAACTTGGCCAGCGTGGCCTGGGTGATGCCTTCCTGGCCGCGTGTCAGCTTTTTCAACTGCTCGTAGGGTTTTTCCAGGCCATAGCGGCGCATGACGGTCTGGATGGGTTCGGCCAGCACTTCCCAGTTCGCCGCCAGGTCCTCGGCCAGGCGGGCGGGATTGGCTTCCAGCTTGTCCAGGCCGCGCAGCAGGCTCTCGTAGCCGAGCAGGGCGTAGCCCAGGGCGACGCCCATGTTGCGCAGCACGGTGGAGTCGGTGAGGTCGCGCTGCCAGCGCGAAATCGGCAGCTTTTCGGAGAGATGGCGCAGCACCGCGTTGGCCAGGCCCAGATTGCCTTCCGAGTTCTCGAAATCGATGGGATTGACCTTGTGCGGCATGGTGGACGAGCCCACCTCGCCCTCCTTCAGCTTCTGCTTGAAGTAGCCCAGCGAGATGTAGCCCCAGACGTCGCGGTCCAGGTCGATGAGCACGCTGTTGATGCGCGCGCAGGCGTCGAACAGCTCGGCCATGTAGTCGTGCGGCTCGATCTGGATGGTGTAGGGGTTGAAGTCGAGGCCCAGGCCCTCGACGAAGCGCCAGGCGAAGGCCTCCCAGTCGAAGTCGGGGTAGGCGGCGAGATGCGCGTTGTAGTTGCCGACCGCGCCGTTGATCTTGCCCAGGCAGGCGACCTCGGCGAAGCGGTCGATGCCGCGGCGCAGGCGGAACACCACGTTGGCCAGTTCCTTGCCCAGGGTGGTGGGCGAGGCGGGCTGGCCGTGCGTGCGCGCCAGCATGGGTTGTTCCGCCAGATCGGCGGCCAGCGCCGTGAGGCGTGCCTCGACGCGGCGCAGGGCGGGCAGCAGGACATCCGCGCGGGCGTCGCGCAGCATGAGGGCGTGCGACAGGTTGTTGATGTCCTCGGAGGTGCAGGCGAAATGGATGAACTCGTGCACCCGCGCGACCTGGTGGTTGCCGGCCAGGCGGTCCTTGAGGAAATACTCGATGGCCTTGACGTCGTGGTTGGTGGTTTTTTCGTGGGTCTTCACCGCCTCGGCGTCGGCCGGCGAGAAGTCACGGGCGAGGGCGTCGAGTTCGGCCAGGGTGGCGGCGGAGAAGGGCGGTACCTCGGCGATCGCCGGCTCGGCGGCCAGTGCCTTCAGCCACTCGATCTCCACCCGCGCGCGGTAGCGCATGAGGCCGAATTCGCTGAAGAAGGGCGCGAGCTGGTCGCCGGTGCGGCGATAGCGGCCGTCGAGGGGAGTGAGGGCGGTGAGGGCGGTCAGTTCCATGGTCGTTTACGAGGTCAAAGCTTCTGGCGCAGGGCCAGTGCGGTCTGGTTGCGCAGCGCCTTGATCAGGCCCAGGGCCTGATTCGACAACTGCAAGGGGGCGTCGATGCGGTCGGCATAGAGCAGGGCGAGGGGCTTGCCCTCGACCATGACGGGCAGCAGGAGAAAGGAATGCGCGCGCACGGCTTGCCAGTACCAGTCGGGGAT
>JBBIIR010000157.1:0-5412 GCA_037446455.1 Hydrogenophilales bacterium
ATGCGGGAGGCGGGCCTGGAAATCATCATGATCGGCCACCAGGGCCATCCGGAGGTGGAAGGCACCATGGGCCAGTCCGAAGCCGGCATGTACCTGGTGGATGGCATCGCGGATGTGGCCAAGCTCCGCGTCGCCGACCCGGAGAAGCTCGCCTACGTCACCCAGACCACCCTGTCGGTGGACGACGCGGCGCGCATGGTGGAGGCCCTCAAGGCCCGCTTCCCGCACATCCGCGGACCCAAGAAGGACGACATCTGCTACGCCACCCAGAACCGCCAGGACGCGGTGAAGAAGCTCGCCGCCGAATGCGACCTGGTCATCGTGGTGGGCTCGCCCAATTCCTCCAACTCCAACCGCCTGCGGGAAGTGGCCCGCAACATGGGGCTCGACGCCTACATGGTGGACAACGCCGGGCAGTTGCAGGAGGCCTGGCTCGCGGGCAAGTCCCGTATCGGCGTCACCGCCGGGGCTTCCGCGCCGGAAGTGCTGGTCGCGGGGGTGGTGGCGCGACTGCGGGATCTGGGCGCCAGCGCCGTGGTGCCGCTGGCGGGCATCGAGGAAAACGTCAACTTCCCGTTGCCGAAGGCGCTGCTGGATTGAGGCTTGCCCACCTCGCCCGCCTTGACCAAAAGGGAAATACCCTCTCAGAGCAGGGCCAGGTTATCCCGATGGATCAGCTCCGGCTCGTCGACGTAGCCGAGGATGGCTTCGATCTCCGTGGTGGTCTTGCGGGCGATGCGCCTCGCCTCGTCCGCGCTGTAATTGGCCAGACCCCGCGCGAAGTCGCGCCCGGACTCGTCCAGGCAGGCCACCACCGCGCCCCGGTGGAATTCACCGCGCACCTCGACCACGCCGATGGGCAGCAGGCTCTTGCCCTGTTTGCGCAGGGCCTTGGCGGCTCCGGCATCCAACACCAGCCTGCCCTCCACCTGGACATGGTCGGCCAGCCACTGGCGCCTGGCGGCCAGCGGCGCCTGGCGGGTGACCAGCTGGGTGCCCAGGGCTTCGCCCCGCGCCAGCCGTGCCAGCACGTCCGGCTCGCGGCCGCTGACGATGACGGTGTGGGCGCCGCTGCGGGCGGCCCGCTTGGCCGCCAGGATCTTGGTGATCATGCCGCCGGTGCCGACGTTGGAACCGGCGCCGCCGGCCATCTCCTCCAGGGCGGGATCACCGGCGACGGCCTCGTGCACGAATTCCGCGTCCGCGTGCTTGCGCGGATCGGCGGTGTAGAGGCCGGGTTGATCGGTAAGGATGATGAGGGCGTCGGCCTCGATCAGGTTGGCGACCAGCGCCCCCAGGGTGTCGTTGTCGCCGACCTTGATTTCCTCGGTGGTGACCGTGTCGTTCTCGTTGATGATGGGGATGACCTTCAGTTCGAGAAGCGTGCGCAGGGTGGAACGGGCGTTCAGGTAACGCTCCCGGTCGGCCAGGTCGGCGTGGGTGAGGAGAATCTGCGCGGTATGCAGGTGATGGGCGCGGAAACTGCGCTCGTAGGCCTCGATCAGGCCCATCTGGCCGACGGCGGCGGCGGCCTGCAACTCGTTGATGGCCCTGGGCCGCTTCTTCCAGCCCAGGCGCTGGATGCCCTCGGCGATGGCGCCGCTGCTGACCAGGACCACTTCCCTGCCCATCTCCATGAGGGCGGCGATCTGTGCCGCCCAGAGGGCCAGGCGGGCGTGGTCGAGGCCGCGGCCCTCGTTGGTGACGAGGCTGCTGCCGACCTTGACCACCAGGCGGCGGGCCTCGGCGATGACGGAAGGATTCATGCGTCCTCCTGCGGCGCTTCAGGCTCCTCGGCATCTCCGCTGCGCCGGTGGTTCTCTTCCAGGTGCGCCATGATGGCGAACACCAGGGGCTGGCAGCCCTCGCCGGAGATCGCGGAGATGGCGAACACGGGACCATCCCAACCATAGTCCCGGACGAAGTCGGCGATGCGCGCGGAACGCTCCGCCTCGGGCACCAGGTCGGTCTTGTTCAGCACCAGCCAGCGCGGCTTGCGGTAGAGGTCCTCGTCGTACTTGCGCAGTTCCTCGACGATGGCGCGCGCCTCGCGCACCGGGTCGGTGTCCGGATCGAAGGGCGCCAGATCGACCAGGTGCAGGAGCAGGCGGGTGCGCGCCAGATGACGCAGGAACTGATGGCCCAGGCCGGCGCCCTCGGCGGCGCCCTCGATGAGGCCGGGGATGTCGGCCACCACGAAACTGCGGTCTGCATCCACCCGCACCACCCCCAGGTTGGGATGCAGCGTGGTGAAGGGGTAATCGGCCACCTTGGGCTTGGCGGCGGAGATGGAGCGGATCAGGGTGGACTTGCCGGCGTTGGGCATGCCCAGCAGGCCCACGTCCGCCAGCACTTTGAGTTCCAGGCGCAGGCGGCGTTCCTCGCCGGGCTCGCCCGGGGTGCACTGGCGCGGCGCCCGGTTGGTGCTGGACTTGAAGTGCAGGTTGCCGAGGCCACCCTTGCCGCCCTGGGCGATGAGGGCCTTCTGCCCGTCCCTGGCCAGGTCGGCGATGACTTCGCTGCTATCCGCGTCCTGGAAGACCGTGCCCACCGGCACTTTCAGAACGAGGTCGTCGCCGCCCTTGCCGTAGCAGTCGCTGCCGCGTCCCTGTTCGCCGTTCTTCGCCTTGAAGGAGCGGGTGTAGCGATACTCCACCAGGGTGTTCAGATTGCGGTCGGCCTGGGCCCAGATGCTGCCGCCGCGGCCGCCGTCGCCACCATCCGGGCCGCCCATGGGAATGAACTTTTCCCGGCGGAAGGAAGCGCAGCCGTTGCCACCGTTGCCGGCGGCGACGTCGATCAGGGCTTCGTCGATGAATTTCATGGACTCGGTTTGGTTAGGGACGGTCGAAACAAAAAAGCCCTATCCGGGGATAGGGCTCTTCTCGATCCCGGCGGGAAGGTCAGGCGGCGACGGGCACCACGCTGACGGTGCGGCGCTTGTGCGGACCCTTGACGCTGAATTCGACGACACCATCCACCTTGGCGAACAGGGTGTAGTCCTTGCCCACGCCCACGTTCAGGCCGGGATGGAACTGGGTACCGCGCTGGCGCACCAGGATGTTGCCGGCGGGCACGAACTGGCCGCCGTAACGCTTCACGCCCAGGCGCTTGGATTCGGATTCGCGGCCGTTGCGGGAGCTGCCGCCTGCTTTTTTGTGTGCCATGAGTGTTTACCCCTATCAGGCGGAGATACCGTCGATGCGGATTTCCGTGTAGTTCTGACGATGCCCCTGGGTCTTGCGGTAGTGCTTGCGGCGGCGCATCTTGAAAATCATGACCTTGTCGTGGCGGCCATGGGACAGCACCGTGGCCTTCACGGAAGCGCCCGCCAGCATGGGGGCGCCCACCTTGATGTCGGCGCCGTCGGCCACCATCAGGACGTCCCTGATTTCCACCTCGCCGCCCACTTCCACGGGAAGGCTTTCCACTTTCAGTTTGCCGCCAGCGGCCACCTTGTATTGCTTGCCACCGGTCTTGATCACCGCGTACATGCCTGTCTCCAAAACTGGGTCGATCCGGAAAACGCGGCATGTTAGCGGAAACCCCATCCCATTGCAAATCAAAGAGCTACCCGCGCGACGAATTGCTATAGTGGCGGCGCCGCAACTCCGGAAACACGCGTGGCTTCCCCCCAGGAGATCGATGCCTTTCTCGCCGGCGCCGAGCGCCGCGCCTTCAAGCAGGCGGCATACGCCGTGCGGGATCACCATCATGCCCTGGACATCGTGCAGAACGCCATGCTCAGCCTGGTCGAACGCTACCGCGACAAGCCGCCGGAAGAGTTGCCGCTCCTGTTCCAGCGCATCCTGCGCAACGCCATCCACGACCATTTCCGTCGTGCCCGCGTGCGCGATTTCTGGGTGCGCCTGGTCTCGCCCCTGCGCGACAAGGACGACGAACCCGGGGAAACCCTGGAATCCCTCGCCGGCCACCTGGAATCGCCGCAGCGGGACGGACCGGAACAACGCTCCTCGGGCAACGAGGAGCTGGCGATCATCGAGGCGGCCCTATCGGAACTGCCGGCGCGTCAACGCGAGGCGTTTCTGTTACGTTATTGGGAGGAATTCGATGTGGCGGAGACCGCCCAAGCCATGGGTTGCAGCGAAGGCAGCGTGAAGACCCATTGTTTCCGCGCCGTCGCCGCGCTGGCGGAAAAGCTGAAAAACAAAGGTATCTCACCGTGAACGAGCAGGAAATCATCGGCTCTGTAACCCGTGCGTTGCATCGCGGCACACGCGAGCTGGATGCCGCCACCGTGGCCCGCCTGAGTGCGCTGCGTCAGCATGCCCTGACGCATGCCGACACTCCCATGCGCGGCGGCGGCGGCACCCTGGCGTGGCCGCGGCGGCACGCATGGATCGCGGGGCTGCTGCTGATCCTCCTGCTGTTCGCGGGCTGGACCTATATGCGCCAGCAGGAACTCGCCAGCGGCGTGCATACCGATCTGCTGCTGTTGACCGGCGTACTGCCGCCCGGCGTCTATGCCGACCAGGTCTTCGAACCATGGCTGCAAGGCTACCGGCGCTGATCCTGGTCCTCGCCTGCGCGCCCCTCCTTGCTTGGGCCATGGAGGCGCCCGCCTGGGAGCAGTTGACTGTGCAGGAACGCACGGCGCTGGCTCCCATCGCCTATGACTGGAACCAGCTTCCCGCCGAACAGCGCGTCAAGCTGCGCCAGCTCGCGCGGGAATTCTCGCGCCTGTCCGCCGCGCAGAAGGACGTGTTCTATTCCCGCCTGCGCCCCTGGACCCAGTTGACGCGCGAGCAGCGCGAGCGGGCGCGGGCGAATTACCGCAAGCTGAGCGAATTGCCGCCGCGCGAACGGGAGGAGGTGAAACGGCTTTGGGCCGAAACCGATCCGCCGCGCCGATGATGCCGGGCGAAGCGGATGCGGGCGCCGCCGTCCCCGGCGTGCCGCGTCGACTGGCCAGCGCCCTCTACGACGCCTTGCTGCTGACGGCCGTGTGTCTGCTCGCGGCGTTGCCCCTGGCCGCCCTCGGCACGGCCCTGCCGCGCGAAGCGATGATCCTCCCGCTGCGCGTCTACGTGTTCCTCGTCGCCGGGTTCTATTTCGCGCTGTTCTGGCACAAGGGCCAGACCCTGGCGATGAAGACTTGGCGCATCCGCATCGAATCGGCCAGCGGTGGCCCACCGACCTGGCGCCAGGCCTGGACGCGCTTCCTGTTCTCCTGTCTGAACCTGCTGCTGTTGGGAATCGGCTGGTGGGCGGCCTGGTTCACCCGCGACCGCCAGTTCCTTCAGGATCGCCTGGCCGGCACCCGCCTGCTGCGCGCTTAACGGTAAAGTCGCGCAGCGACTTCTCGACGCTCCCCTCGCCCGCAGGCGGGGCGAGAGGGGAATTCGGAATGCACAGCATTCCGCCCTCGCAGCCGGCTGGCGATGCATCGCC
>JBBIIR010000158.1:0-5388 GCA_037446455.1 Hydrogenophilales bacterium
TCGGCGAGAAGCTGCGGGACATCGTGCTGCACGAACCCATGCACGCGGAGACCGAGGCATTGATCATGTTCGCCGCCCGCCGCGAGCATATCGAGCGGATCATCCGGCCGGCCCTGGCGGCGGGCGAGGTGGTCATCTCGGACCGTTTCACCGATGCCAGTTTCGCCTACCAGTGCGGCGGCAGGGGCTTGCCCGAGGCCAGGCTGGAGATGCTGGAGGCATGGGTGCATGCCGATCTGCAACCCGATCTGACCTTGCTGTTCGACCTGCCCACGGAAATCGCCGCGCGCCGCCTGGCGACGGCCCGTTCGCCGGACCGTTTCGAGCGGGAACAGGCGGACTTCCACGCGCGTGTGCGCGCGGCTTATCTGCGCCGGGCGGAGCGACACCCCGAGCGCATCCGCGTGGTGGACGGCGGCCAGGGCCTGCAGGCGGTGCGCGTCCAGTTGCTGGCGATCCTGGAGTCGCTGCCATGATCCACCCCTGGAACCGGGCTCTGTTCGAGCGCCTGGGCGGCGACCGCGAGCGCCTGCCGCACGCCTTGCTGCTGCATGGCCGGGCCGGCGTCGGCAAGCGCGACCTGGCGCTCGATCTGGCGGCCTGGGTGTTGTGTGAATCCCCGAGCGGGGAGGGACCTTGCGGGCAGTGCGATGCCTGCAACTGGTTCGCGCAGGGCAATCACCCGGATTTCCGTCTGGTGGAACCGCGGGAAGAGGAAACCGACGACGCCGGCAAGGTGGTGAAGAAGGCCAGCCGGCAGATCAGCGTCGAGGCGGTGCGCGGCATCACCGAATTCCTCGGTCTCACCGCGCATCGCGGCGGCTGGCGCGGCGCGGTGATCCATCCGGCGGAGTACATGAATGCCGCGGCCGCCAACGCCTTGCTGAAGACGCTGGAGGAACCGCCGCCGCGCGTGCTGCTCCTGCTGGTATCGCATCAGCCGGGACGCCTGCCGGCCACCGTGCTTTCGCGCTGCCGCCAGGTGGCGGTGACGCCGCCGCCCGCCGCGGAGGCCCTGGAATGGCTGCGCCAGGCGCGCATCGACGAGCCCGAGGCGGCGCTGGCCGAGGCCGGCGGGGCGCCCTTGCGCGCCCTGGAATACGCCGACGCGGAGCGGCGCGCCCGCATGGAGTCCTTCCTCGACGCGCTGGCCGCGCCGGAAGCGCTCGAGGCCAGCGACCTGGCCCTGGCCTACAAGGACGCCCTGGCCGACTGCTGGGGCTGGCTGGCCCGCTGGATGCACGACATGCTGAGCCTGCGCCTGGCCGGAAACGGCCGCTACTTTTCAGGACGCGCGGGAGTTCTGCGGCGACTGGGCGCCCATGCGGAACTGTCGGCCCTGCTCGATTTCCAGCGCGAGATCACCGAGGCGGCGCGCTGGTTGCGGCATCCGTTGAACGCACAGTTGTTGCTAGAATCCTGGCTCATCCGCTACATCCAGGTCACGCGAGGCAACCCATGAGCGAAAGCGCGCGTCAGCAAGCCGGCCGGGCGGGCATGCTTTCCCTGGCCATCAAGGAGCGTTCCGCCCTGTTCGCCGCCTACATGCCCTACCTCAAGGGCGGTGGCCTGTTCATCCCGACCAATCGGCCCTATCAGATGGGCGACCAGGTCTACATGTTGCTGACCCTCATGGACGAGCCCAACAAGTTGCCGGTTTCCGGCAAGGTGGTCTGGATCACGCCTGCCGGCGCCCAGGGCAACCGCCAGCAGGGCATAGGCGTGCAGTTCGACGAGAGCGAGGGCGCCGTGTCGGTGCGCCACAAGATCGAGGGCATACTCGGCAACGCCATGAGGTCGACCCGCCTGACGCATACGATGTGATTGAGGTGTAGCTGGTAGCCGGTAGCTCGTAGCGGGTAGTTTTTATTGCGCGCCGCAGGCGCGGAAAGAGCAAATAAACCGGACACTACTGTAGCCTTCTACAGTTTCACGAGGTAACCAGCACATCGCAGTCCGCTGCCTGAGCCACATCCTTGCTCACGCTGCCGAGCAGGTATTCCTCCAGGCCGGCCTGTCCGTGCCGCCCGAGGACGATCAGGTCTGTATGCCAGCGTTGCGCCAGTTCGAGGACACGCTCCGGCGGATAGCCAGATTCGACATGGCCCGCGTTTTCGCCGGGCAGATCGGCCAGCAGGTTGGCCATCAGGTTTTCCGCGATGGCGCGCATCTCGGCGTTGGCCTGGTCACGCTGATCCGCGGACAGGCGCCGGCTCAGTTCGGGTTCGAGGACATGCAAGACGGCAAGGCGCGTGTCGCCCGCCAGCCGCCGCGCCCAGGCAAGCACGGCGCGTGAATCCGCCGAGAAATCCACCGCCGCCAGCACATGGTCATAGGGCCGGACGTAGGCGTTGCGCACGATGAGCGTCGGGCCGCTGCGCACCCGTAGCAGCCGGTTGGCGGTGGAGCCGAGCAGCAGTTGCAGCAGGGTGTTCTCGCCGCGCGCGCCCACGACCACCAGATCGGCATGGCGCTCCCGCGCGTATTCCGCGATCCGGGCATGGGCGCGGCCGATGCGCCAGGCGGCGTGGGTGCGGATGCCGTAATGCTCGGCCAGCATCTTGGCGAGCGGGCCCAGCCGCTCGCCGGCCGCGCCCAGCGCCGCCTCGTCGAGCGCGCCGGCGTCGATCTCCTGGCCCGCATAGAGGCTCAGCGGGTGCACCACGTGCAGCAGGTGCAGTTCCGCGCCCTGTTCCTTGGCGATCAGGGCGGCGCGGTGTACGGCGCGGTCCGCGGCGGGCGAGAAATCCGTGGCGGCGAGGATGCGGTTCAATGCCTGCATGACGATCTCCTTAACGGTAAAGTCGCGTCAGTGACTCTCGAAGCTCCCCTCTCCCGCAGGCGGGGCGAGAGGGGAATTCGGAATGCACAGCATTCCGCCCTCGCAGCCGGCTGGCGATGCATCGCCAGCCGTGGGGCCTCTCCCGCAGGCGGGTTGGGCTGGGGGGTGAGGCGGGGGTTTCGCGGAGCATGCTCCGCGCCCGCCGAACGGCCCCGGAATGCAGTCCGGGGCGCGCCCTGCAAGGGAGGGAAACGGACATGACTTTTATGCCCTTCAGGGTATTCATGCTTCGGGGCGTCTTCTCAAAGGCATGTCCGTTTGCATGAAATATGCGGTGTCCAAAGGGGGAGCCCTTCGGGCGCCGATTCCGTGTTCACGAGTCCGCTTCCCGCGTCCCGGAAGGCGGCGATTCCAGGCCCGCCACCGCCTCGCGCAGCGCCGCGGCGATCCGCTCCGGCGCATCGGCGGCGGCCAGGTCCGGCGCCAGGGCGCGCGGCTCGATGGGCGCGCCGATGCGGATGACGATGGGAGTGAAGCGCGGCCACAAGCGGCCCACGGGCATGGCGGCGTGGCCGCCGGCGATGTGCATGGGGATCACGCGCAACGGAAAGCGCGCCAGCAGCCGGCCGATGCCGGGACGAAACGCGCCCAGCCGCCCGTCCGCGCTGCGCCGCCCCTCGGGGTACCAGGTCAGGCTGTCGCCCTGGCGGATGGCGGCGACGGCGAGCGCCAGGGGAAGCGTGGCGCCGCGTTCCGGCGCCACCGGCAGGGTGCGGGCGATGCGGCTCAGGAAACGTGTCACCGGGTTGCCGAAGGCGATGCCGGTGAAACCCATCCAGCGGGTGCGGGCCATGCGCGCCGGGCCCAGGACGGCGGCCATGAGGAAGGGGTCGAGGAAGCTGGCGTGGTTGGCGACGTAGACGACTTGTTCGTCCGCCGGCAGATGTTCGCGCCCCTCCACGCGCAGCCGGAAGGTCAGGCGGGCGAGCGGGGCGAGCAGCCAGACGAAGCCCCGGGCAGCGGCGCGGGCGGGCGCGCCGGTCGGCGCCAGCCAGCGCCGGTCGGCCGCGCCCAACACCCGCTCGGGCTGGTCCCAGTCGTCGGCGCCGGCCTCGCCCGCCTTGGCCTCGCCCGTTTCGCGCAGCAGGTCGCGCACGGTCTCGATGCGGGCGATGGCGGCTTCGCTCAGTTCGACGCCGGCGACCTGCTTGAGGTTAAGCGCCAGGTCCAGCCAGGCCAGCGAGTCCACCCGCAGATCCAGGCGCAGGCTGGTGTCGGGGGTGAGGTGTCGGCCGGGAAAGCGGCGCGGCAGCCAGTTCCAAATCTGCTCTGCCGCCGGCTGGACAAGCAACGCCCGGTCGGCCTCCGGCCAGGCCTCGGGCGGCAGGGGCCCTGCCGGCGCGGCCCCGCTCTCGCCGGCGTGGGCGGCCCGCCAGGCCTCAGGCAGCAGATGGCGACGCAGCTTGCCCAGGCGGGTGCGCGGCAGCGGGTCGCGGGTCAGCGCGATCTCGGCCACGCGCTGGTAGGAAGGCAGATTCGCGCCCGCCTCCGCCACCGCGCGGCGCACGGCGGTTGCGATGTCGGCCTCGCCGGCGCGGCGGATGGCACCCGGCTCGGGCAGCGCCAGGCCGAGCAGCCGGCCGCGATCTTCCAGCAGGGCGAACTCGCGGATGAAGGGATGCGCGGCATAGGCGCGCTCCACTTCCTCCGGCTGCACGTTCTCGCCGCCGGCGGTGACGATGAGCTCCTTGGCGCGGCCGGTGATGAACAGGTTGCCGTCGGCGTCGATGCGCCCGAGGTCGCCGGTGCGGAACCAGCCGTCGGCGGTGAAGGCCTCGCGCGTCTTCTCCGGCAGATCGCGGTAGCCGGCGAAGACGTTGGGGCCGCGCGCCTGGATCTCGCCGTCGGCGGCGATGCGCAGTTCCACTCCCGGCACCGCGTGGCCGGCGCTGCCGTGCTTGCCGCCCGGCGGGTTGAGGCTGAGGAGCGGCGAGGTCTCGGTGAGGCCGTAGCCGATGGCCACCCGCCAACCCAGAGCGCGGAGCTTGACGGCCAACTCCGGCGCCAGCGCCGCGCCACCGCAGGCGAGCAGCCTGAGCCGAGGCGCGAGTTTCGCGTGCAGCAGATGCCCGAACAGGGTGCGGCCGGCGTCGATCCCCAGGCGGTTGAGGGCCTGCGACAGGCGCATCAGCACCCGCACCAGGCCGGCGGCGAGGCGGCCTTTTGCCGCCACCCGCGCCTCGATGCCGGTCAGCATGGCTTCGTACAGGCGCGGCACCCCCACCATGACCGTGGCCTCGCCTTCCTTCAGCGCCCGCAGCACCTGCGGGCCGGTAAGCGCCTGCGGCAGGATCACCGGCAGCCCCAGGGCCATCGGCGTCAGCAACCCCAGCACGAAGGGGTAGACGTGATGCAGCGGCAGCGGCAGGGCGACGCGGTCGGCGGGGCCGAGCAGTCCCGTGGCGGCGAGGATTTCGAGCTGGTGGGCCAGGTTGGCCTGGGTGAGCGGCACCCCCTTGGGGTTGCCGGTGGTACCCGAGGTGTAGAACAAGGCGGCCGGGTCATGCTCCCCGATACAGGGCAGTTCCACCGGTTGGGGCGCGCGC
>JBBIIR010000159.1:0-5379 GCA_037446455.1 Hydrogenophilales bacterium
CCCTGGCCGACGAGCTTTCCGGTAAATAACGGCCATGGCCCAGAGAAGACACGCTGGAGTATGAGAGTCACGGCCGTTTCCCTCACCCCCAACCCCCGCTCCGCGCCCCACGGCTGGCGATGCATCGCCAGCCGGCTGCGAGGGCGGAATGCTGTGCATTCCGAATTCCCCTCTCGCCCCGCCTGCGGGCGAGGGGAGCTTCGAGAAGTCGCTGCGCGACTTTCACCATAATGGGCCTCGCCAAACGCATCATTCCCTGCCTCGACGTCACCGCCGGCCGCGTGGTGAAGGGGGTCAACTTCGTCAACCTGCGCGATGCCGGCGACCCGGTCGAGATCGCCCGCCGCTACGACGAGCAGGGGGCGGACGAACTCACCTTCCTCGACATCACCGCCACCTCCGACAACCGCGACCTGATCCTGCACATCATCGAGGACGTGGCCGCCCAGGTCTTCATTCCCCTTACCGTGGGAGGCGGCGTGCGCGCCGTCGAGGACGTGCGCCGGCTGCTGCACGCCGGCGCCGACAAGGTCTCCATCAACACCGCCGCGGTGTTCAACCCGCAACTGGTGAAGGACTGCACCGACCGTTTCGGCAGCCAGTGCATCGTGGTGGCCATCGACGCCAAGCAGACGGTCTGGGGCGCCGCCCCGAAATGGGAAATCTTTACCCATGGAGGTCGCAAGCCCACCGGCTTGGACGCCCTGGCTTGGGCGAAGAAGATGGAGGAACTCGGCGCGGGTGAAATCCTTCTCACCAGCATGGACCGCGACGGCGCCAAGATCGGCTTCGATCTCAACCTGACGCGGGCCATCGTCGACGCGGTCAACATTCCCGTCATCGCCAGCGGCGGTGTGGGCAACCTGCAACATCTGGCCGACGGGGTGAAAATTGGCGGCGCCGACGCGGTGCTGGCCGCCAGCATCTTCCACTTCGGCGAATACACCGTGGAGCAGTGCAAGCGCTACATGGCGGATCGAGACATCGAGGTAAGACTGTGAGGAAAACGACGTGAGCGAAGCCTGGCTGAACAAGATCAACTGGTCGGCGGACGGCCTGATTCCGGCCATCGCCCAGGACGCGAAGACCGGCGACATCCTCATGGTGGCCTGGATGAACCGGGAATCCCTGAAACGCACGGTGGAAACCGGCGAGGCGGTGTACTGGTCGCGTTCGCGCAAGAAGCTGTGGCACAAGGGCGAGGAATCCGGCCACACCCAGAAGGTGCTGGAGCTGCGCCTGGACTGCGACGAGGACGTGCTGCTGCTGAAGATCGAGCAGGTGGGCGGCATCGCCTGCCACACCGGCCGGCGCAGTTGCTTCTTCCACAAGTTGGAGGACGGCCAGTGGCTGGCGGTGGACCCGGTGCTCAAGGACCCGCACGAGATCTACAAGACATGAGCGGCGCCGCTTCCGACATTCTCGACCGCCTGGCGGACACCCTGGAGGCGCGCAAGCAGGCCGACCCGCAGTCCTCGTATGTGGCCAAGCTCTACGCCAAGGGCCTCGACGCGATCCTGAAGAAGGTGGCGGAGGAGGCGGCGGAGACCATCATGGCGGCGAAGGATGGCGTACGCGAAAAAATCATCTACGAAACCGCCGACCTGTGGTTTCATTCCCTGGTTCTGCTGGCAAGGCAAGGCATCCGCCCCGACGAGATCCTGAACGAGCTGGCCAGGCGCGAGGGCCTGTCCGGGCTGGCCGAGAAGGCGGCGCGCGCGGACTAGGGCGACGAGAGGCGTAAGCATGAGCGACTGCATATTCTGCAAGATCGTGGCGGGCGAGATTCCCTGCCGCAAGCTGTATGAGGACGAGGACGTATTGGCGTTTCACGACATCCACCCCGTGGCGCCGGTGCATTTCATGCTCATCCCCAAGGCGCATGTGGCCTCGCTGGCGGAGTGCGACCAGAGCCATCGCGACGTGCTCGGCAAGATCCTGTTGCTGGCGCCGAAACTGGCGCGGGAGCAAGGCCTCGGCGACGGTTTCCGCACCGTCATCAATACCGGCCGTGGTGGCGGCCAGGAAGTGTTCCACCTGCATGTGCATGTCATCGGCGGCGGCGGACCCCGTCCGTTGTGACGCCAACTTATAGAGATTTCGTTAGAGGAGAAATGTGATGGGTACTTTCAGCATCTGGCACTGGTTGATCGTGCTGTTGATCGTCTTGCTGGTTTTCGGCACCAAGAAGCTGCGCAACATGGGTGGCGACCTGGGCGGGGCGGTGAAGAACTTCAAGCAAGCCATGGGCGAGGAGAAGAACAAGTCCGACGCCGTCGAATTGCCGCGCCAGGACGAGGCCAAGGGCACCACCATCGAGGGCGAGGTCAAGGACAGGCAGAACAGCTAGTAGCTCGTAGCCAGTAGCTCGTAGTCTTGGTTTGCGCGCCGTAGGCGCGGAACAATTCTGCTACCCGCTACGAGCTACCAGCTACCCGCTATCAAGAAACATGTTCGACATCGCCTTCACCGAACTGCTGGTCATCGGCATCATCGCCCTGATCGTCATCGGGCCCGAGCGCCTGCCCAAGGTGGCGCGCACCGCCGGGCAGTGGCTGGGGCGGCTCAACCGCTATGTCTCCCAGGTCAAGCAGGACATCGACCGCGACATCAAGCTGGAAGAGTTGCGCAAGATGCAGCAGGAGATGCGCGAGACGGCGCAGAAATACGAACTTCTTGCCAACCAGACGGCGCGCGAGGTCGAGGAGACGGTGCAGCAGGAGACCGGCCAGATCAGCCGGGTGATGGAGGCCATGAGCGCCACCGATGGCGGCCTGGCCAAGCGCGAATACGAGAAGATGCAGGCCGAGCAGGCGGCCGCGGCGAGCGAGACGCGGCTGGTCGAGGCTTCGCCCGCCGGCGAACAGGCCACGCCGGCGGCGGCGAACGCCGTTACCGCTCAGCCGGCTCCGGCGCCGGACGATGGCGCGGCGCCTGCGGCGTCAGCGCAGCGCGATGCGCCGGCCGCACGCACGGTTTGAGGGCGCGGGTATGAGCCTGGATGGTCAGGAAACCTTCATCTCGCATCTGATCGAGCTGCGCGACCGCCTGCTGCGCGCGGCCATCGCCTGGATCGTGCTGTTCATCGCGCTGTTCCCCTTCGCCAACGACCTCTACACCGTGCTGGCGCAACCGATGCTGGCCAAATTGCCGCAGGGCGGGCAGATGATCGCGACGGAGGTGGTGACCCCGTTCTTCGTGCCCATCAAGGTGGCCATGATGACCGCCTTCCTCGGCGCCCTGCCGGTCATCCTCTATCAGGTCTGGTCCTTCGTGGCGCCAGGGCTGTATGCCCACGAGAAGAAGTTCATCCTGCCCCTGGTGGTGGCGAGTCTGTTCCTGTTCGCCCTGGGCATGGCCTTCGCCTATTTCCTGGTGTTCCCCGTCGTGTTCGGCTTCATCATCGGTATCGCCCCCGTGGGGGTGGCGGTGATGACGGACATCAACAAGTACCTGGATTTCGTCCTCACCATGTTCCTCGCCTTCGGCCTGACCTTCGAAGTGCCTATCGTCGTCATCGCCCTGGCGCTGATGGGGATGGTCGAGGTGGAGAAATTCAAGGAGGCGCGTCCTTATGTGATCGTCGGCGCCTTCGTCATCGCCGCGGTGGTGACGCCGCCGGACGTGATCTCGCAGTTCATGCTGGCGGTGCCGCTGTGGGTGCTCTACGAACTGGGGGTGGTGATCGCCGCCTGGCTGGTGAAGAATCGTCCGGCGCCCGCCGCGGAGGAAACCTACACTCCCCTGACCGGCGACGAGATGGATGCGGAACTCGATCGCATCGAGGAAGAAAGCAAGAAGTTGAGCTGAATTCGAGGTCCGCGATGAGATTTCCGGCCTACTACTCCTGCCAAGCTGCCAGCCGCGGCCACCTCCTATACCCGCCACGCTGACCCGACGCGCCGGGATCACGCCCTACCGCACCCTGGACGGGTCGGAAATCCACGAACTCATGCATCCGGATCATCAGCCGGTGCGCCGGCAGAGCGTGGCCCTGGCGGCGGGGGCGGCGGGGGCGGCCACCCGCCCGCATCGGCAGCGGGAGGCCGAGGAGATCTACCACATCCTCGCCGGCCGCGGCCGCATGACGCTTGGCGCGGAGCAGTCTCCGGTGGAGGAGGGCGATAGCGTGCTGATCCCGCCGGACACGTTCCATCACATCGAGAATGTCGGCGCCGGGCTCCTCCGGTTCCTGTGTTCCCGCAGCCCGGCATACCGTCACGAAGACACGGAATTGCCGGAAATATCTGGCTTCGGGCACTACACAAACGCCGTAGCCTTGTTATGATCGCCCCCGTCATTTCCCATGACATCAACCAGGAGACCTGACTATGAACAAAGCTGAAATGATTGAGATCGTCGCCGCCAAGGCGAAAGCCAGCAAAGCCGCCACCACGGTGGTGGTCGCCGCCGCCATTGAAGCCATCTCCGAGGCCTTGGCCAAGGGTGAGAACGTTCAGTTCATTGGTTTCGGCACCTTCAGCGTGCAGGACCGCAAGGCACGCACCGGCCGCAATCCGCAGACTGGCAAGGAAATGAAGATCCCCGCCAAGAAAGTCGTGCGCTTCAAGCCTGGCGCCGCCCTCACCGCCGCCGCCAACGCCAAGGGCAAGAAAAAGAAGTAAGCGGGTCTTGTTCTGGTGAAACCGCCGCCGGCGCGCGGCGGTTTTCATTTCCGGTCCACGCCCGGAAGGCGCGGCCAGCGCCGACTGCAACCGGGATCACCCGGTCCGCGCCTTGCCTGACGCCCCGCCTGCGTGTATTCTCCGGCCCCTTCCGGAGAGGTGGATGAGCGGTTTAAGTCGCACGCCTGGAAAGCGTGTGTGGGCTAATACCCCACCGCGGGTTCGAATCCCGCCCTCTCCGCCAAATCAAGCACTTAGCTACTCTGGCTTTCTCCCTGTTTCTCTGGGTTTCTCTGGTTTGTCACCCCACGGGGTGACAATGGGGTGACAAACCTGATGGGCCTGGAAGCCTGGATGAATGGCTTGTCACTCGCAGACATTAAAAACACTTGCGGGCGCGGCAGGGATGTGATGTGATATGCGCCATCCCTACACCTCTTATGAGGCGCGCGAGCTGAACGCGGGGAGCCACGCAGCTATACCGGCCCGCAATGGCCCCAGTATCGACCCCTGCGAGGGCGCAGCAGCCGCATCGACGGCCCCGCTGCCCGTCGCCCTCGCACGTCTCCCGCTACGCACCCGCAGCGCGCCTCTTGGTGGGCTGCACGCCGGCACGCGCGCCGGCAATCCGCGCCGTCTCCGCATCGGAGACAAAAAATGTCTGATTTTGAAAAGCTGCTCATCAAGGAGCAGGAAGCCGCCCGCATGGTGGGGGTGTCGGTCGTAACGCTTCGGCGTGATCGCGCCGACGGCC
>JBBIIR010000160.1:0-5300 GCA_037446455.1 Hydrogenophilales bacterium
CGTCCAGTTCGTCGACGAAAAACTGGTCGATTTCCTGTTCCAGACGCTCGCGCGAGCGGCGCACCAGGACGCCGTCTTGTTCCAGCGGCTCGATGACCGAGAGGATGCCGCCGACGTCCTCGATGCCGGCCGGGCGCAGGTTCTCCACCGACTGGCGGGTGACCATGGTGCCCACCCCTTCGTGCGTGAACAGCTCCAGCAGCAGGGCGCCGTCGACCTCGGCGCTGACCAGATGCACCTTGGCCACCCCCTTCTTGCAGGCCTGGATGGCGTGCGGCAAATACAGCTTCATGTCGCCGTCCGGCAGTTCCTTCAGCAGCCGTTGCGCCTGGCTGGCGGTGAGCCGGCTGATGGGCTTGTCGGCCGCGCCGTCGGCATGGTCCAGGATGAAGATCAGCTTGTCCGCCCCCAGGGCGATGGCGGCGTGCGTCGCCACCTCCTCCAGGGTCAGGTTGAAGACCTCGCCGGTGGCGGAATAGCCGATCGGCGAGAGCAGCACGATCTCGCCGCCGTCGAGACGGTCGCGGATCGCGGTCACGGCGATCCTGCGCACCTCGCCGGTGAACAGCAGATCGACGCCGTCGACGACGCCGGCGGGCTGGGCGGTGACGTAGTTGCCGGAGGCGACGCGGATCTCGGCGCCGGCCATGGGGGTGTTGGGCAGGCCCACGGAGAGCAGGCTTTCGATGTCCACGCGCACCGAGCCCACGGCGTCCTTCACGTGTTCCAGGGACTCGGCGTCGGTGACGCGGCGGCCGCGCACGTACTGGGCTTCGCCGGCCAGGCGTTCCTGCACCTGCGGACGCACGCCGTGCACCAGGACCAGGCGCACGCCGAGGGCGTTGAGCAGATTGATGTCGTAGAGGAGATCGACGAAGTCCTCGCGCAGCATGGCGTCGCCGCCGAAGGCGAGCACGAAGGTCTTGCCGCGGAAGGCGTGGATGTAGGGCGCCGCCGCGCGGAACCAGTCCACGTAGGCGGCGGCGTTGTGTTCCCCCGATTTCGCCATGGCCCCAGCCCTCCGTTTTACTTGCTTGATTGGCGCGGGTTACGGCGCGCCGGGGAAAAACTTGAATCGGTCATTGGAAATCTCCCCAGACGGCCTGCATGGCGGCCAGCGCCGCCAGCGCCGCGGTCTCGGTGCGCAGGATGCGCGGGCCCAGGCGCAGCGGCTGAAAGCCGGCGCGCAGGGCGGCCTGCCGCTCGACCGGGTCGAAGCCGCCCTCAGGGCCGGCGAGCAAGAGGACGGGACCGTCCGGGACGGGGCTTCCAGCCAGGCCCCGCGCCCCTTCCGGATCCAGCAGATAGCGGTGCGACCCCGTGCATGCGGCCTCGCTGCCCAGCCATTGCAGGCCGTCGCGGATCTCCGCCAGCGCCGGCGGCTGGTTGCGGCCGCACTGTTCGCAGGCGGCGACGACGATGCCGCGCCAGTGCTTCAGGCGCCGCGCGGCCTTCTCGGCATCGAGCCGCACCACGCTGCGCCGCATCATCAGCGGCTGGATGGCCCACACCCCCAGTTCCACGGCCTTCCGCAGGGTCAGGTCCATGCGCTCGCCGGCGGAGATGCCCTGGACGAGGACGATGCGCAGGGGGGACTCGCGCTCTGTCGCGTCGTGCGCGGCGATGCGGGCGAAGGCCAGCTTGCCGCGCAACTCCAGGGCGCCGGCGTATTCGCCGCCGGCGCCGTTGAACAGGGTGAGCGCGTCGCCCTCGCGCAGGCGCAGGGCGCCGGTCGCGTGCCGGGCCGTTGCGGCGGGCAGTTCGACGAGGCGGCCGGGGGCCAGGGGCAGGTCGCAATAGAAGCGGGGCATGGGAGCAGTCCTCGGTCCGGATGATAAACTTCAAGGCATTGATTTCGTCGGGAGAGAGAAGATGGTGCGCATGGAAACCCCGGTCTGCGATTTCGGCTGGAAGGCCTTGGATTTCGCCCTGCCCGGCGTCGATGGCAAGACCTACAGCCTGAAGGACGTGGCCGGGCCGAACGGCCTGCTGCTCATGTTCATCTGCAATCACTGCCCCTACGTGAAGGCGGTCATCGATCGCATCGTCCGCGACGTCAAGGAGCTCAAGGCCCTGGGCATCGGCGCCGTCGCCATCATGGCCAACGATGCCGCCGAGTATCCCGAGGACGGCTTCGACAACATGCGGGAAGTGGCCGCCCGCCTGGGCTTCCCCATGCCCTATGTGCTGGACGCCAGCCAGGAGGTCGCCAAGGCCTACGGCGCGGTGTGCACGCCGGATTTCTTCGGCTTCAACCGCGCTCTGGAGTTGCAGTACCGCGGCCGTCTCGACGAGTCGCGCAAGGAGGCCGCCCCCGAGGGCGTCCGCCGCGACCTGTTCGAGGCCATGCGCGAGGTGGCCTTGACCGGGCGCGGCCCGCTCCAGCAGATTCCCAGCATGGGCTGTTCCATCAAGTGGCGGACCTGAACCGCATCCTCGACCAGGTCATCGCCGCCTGCCGGGATGTGGGGCGGGCAGAGGTCATGCCGCGCTACCTGAAGGTGGCGCACCAGCGCAAGGTCGACGGCAGCCTGCTCACCGAGGCCGACGTCGCCGCGCAGAACGCCTTGTGCCGCCGCCTCCAGGCCATCGCCCCCTACCCCGTGCTCGGCGAGGAGATGACCGAGGCGGAACAGCGCGCGGTCTGGGACCTGGGCGAGGAGGCCTTCTGGTGCGTGGACCCGATCGACGGCACCAGCAATTTCGTCAACGGCCTGCCCTATTTCGGCATTTCCGTGGCACTCATCCGTGAGCGCAAGAGCGTCCTCGGCGTGGTCTACGATCCGGCGGCGGACGAAGCCTTTTATGCCATCGCGGGGCAGGGCGCCTTCCTCGACGGCGAGCGCCTGCCCATCAAGACCGCGCCCGCCGAACTGCGCCGCTGCATGGCCGGCATCGAACTCAAGCGCATCGACCGCGAGCTGGCCGGGCGTCTGGCCTTCGAACATCCCTTCAGTTCGCAGCGCAACCTCGGCGCCAGCACCCTGGACTGGTGCTACCTGGCCGCCGGCCGCCTGCATGTCTATCTGCACGGCGGCCAGAAGCTGTGGGATTACGCGGCGGGTTGCCTGATCCTGCGGGAGGCGGGCGGCGCCGTCTGCGCCCTGGACGGCGGCGATTTCCGCGCCGCGGACCCCTGGAACCGTTCCGTGCTGGCCGCCCTGACGCCCGAGCTGCTGAGCCAGTGGCGCGCCTGGGTGGGGGTTTGAGCAGCGGCTGAACGGGCGCGGCGCCGTCGGGGGATACGGAAAGAGGGCCTCGATCGGCTTGTGCGCCGCACCAACGGCGGACTCCATAAGAACCGGATGGCCGAATATAAAAATATTTTAATTTTTTCGCCGGAACCCCCGTGAAGCCCCGAGAAGCCGCGAAATACCGGGCTTCTTCCCTGATTTCACGGGCCTTGGCAGGCGTTTGTCAGTCCCGCGTCAGCTTGCCGGTGGCTCGCGCGGTACGACATAATCCTGGCTTTCCGCCCCCTAGGGCCAAGATTTCGTTTTTTTCTCCAAGGAAACAAAGACATGGCAACCCGCACCGACCTCGCGAACGCGATCCGCGCCCTGGCGATGGATGCAGTCGAAAAGGCCAAATCCGGCCACCCCGGCGCCCCCATGGGCATGGCGGAAATCTCCGAAGTGCTGTGGAACCACCACCTGCGCCACAACCCGGCCAATCCCAAGTGGCCGGACCGCGACCGCTTCGTGCTGTCGAACGGCCACGGCTCCATGCTGATCTATGCCCTGCTGCACCTGACCGGCTACGACGTCAGCATCGACGACATCAAGCAGTTCCGTCAGCTGCACTCGCGCACCCCCGGCCACCCCGAATACGGTTACACCGCCGGCGTCGAGACCACCACCGGCCCGCTCGGCCAGGGCATCACCAATGCCGTCGGCATGGCGCTCGCCGAGAAGCTGCTGGCCGCCGAGTTCAACAAGCCCGGCCATGACATCGTCAACCACCACACCTACGTGTTCCTGGGCGACGGCTGCATGATGGAAGGCATCTCGCACGAGGCCTGCGCCCTGGCCGCCACCTGGAGGCTGAACAAGCTGGTGGCGTTCTGGGACGACAACGGCATCTCCATCGACGGCCATACCGAGGGCTGGTTCACCGAGGACGTCTGCGGCCGCTTCGCGGCCTACGGCTGGAACGTGATCCGCGACGTCGACGGCCATGACTTCGCCGCCCTGGAAGCCGCCGTGCAGCAGGCCAAGCAGTCCGCCGACAAACCCACCCTGATCCAGGCCAAGACCATCATCGGCAAGGGCGCGCCCAACAAGCAGGGCGGCCACGACTGCCACGGCGCCCCCCTGGGCGACAAGGAAATCGCCGCCGCCCGCGAGACCATCGGCTGGCCGCATCCTCCCTTCGAGATTCCCGCCGACGTGTACGAGGGCTGGAACGCCAAGGTGAAGGGCGAGGGCCTGGAAAAGTTGTGGAACAACAAGTTCGCCGAGTACGCCGCCCAATTCCCGGCCGAAGCCGCCGAGTTCACCCGCCGCATGAACGGCGACCTGCCCGCCGACTGGTCGGAGCGCGTCGCCGCCGCCATGCAGACCACCCTGGAGAAGGCCGAGACCGTGGCCACCCGCAAGGCCTCGCAACTCGCCATCGAGCGCCTGGTCTCCACCCTGCCCGAGCGCGTCGGCGGTTCCGCCGACCTGACCGGCTCCAACCTGACCAACTGGCCCAACTGCCAGCCCATCCACCGCCACGAGCAGGCCAACTACATCTCCTACGGCGTGCGCGAGTTCGGCATGAGCCACATCATGAACGGCATGGCCCTGCACGGCGGCCTGTTCCCCTTCGGCGGCACCTTCCTGATGTTCTCGGAATACGCCCGCAACGCCCTGCGCATGTCGGCCCTGATGAAGCAGCGCGTGGTCTACGTGTTCACGCACGACTCCATCGGCTTGGGCGAGGACGGCCCGACCCACCAGCCGGTCGAGCAGACCGCCACCCTGCGCATGATCCCCAACATGTCGGTCTGGCGTCCCTGCGACACCACCGAGACCCTGGTGGCCTGGGCCGCCGGCGTGGAGAAGAAGGACGGTCCCACCAGCCTGATCCTGAGCCGCCAGAACCTGCCCTTCGTGGCCCGTTCCGAAGCCCAGATCGCCGACATCGCCAAGGGCGGCTACGTGCTGTCCGACGCCGCCGATGCCAAGGTGACCCTGATCGCCACCGGCTCCGAGGTGGAACTGGCCATGAACGCCCAGAAGACACTGGCCGCAGAGGGCATCGCCGCCCGCGTGGTGTCCATGCCCTGTACCAACACCTTCGACAAGCAGGACGCC
>JBBIIR010000161.1:0-5280 GCA_037446455.1 Hydrogenophilales bacterium
GGCCCAAAAAACCTCTCGCGCGAGAAGTTGGCTGGCATTCTGCTGAACTCTCATGCGGACAAGCAAATCCGCAATCGCATTTCAAGTAATTTCTCAAGAGTGTTGTTGCGGAGGTGCCACACACTGCTTCGCCCCCGCGAAAATCCGTTTCCGAGAGCGCCTGCCCGCCGGGGCGATTCGGGTTTGGCGGTGACGCGGGATTGATCCGCCCGAGGATGCCTTTATCATGGGCGCACCGGTTTAGCCAACGAGGCGTGCCATGAGTGTCCCGAGTCCCCACCTCCCGCTTTCGGTCGAAGCCTATCTCGCGGGCGAGTTGAGCGCCGAGGTGCGCCACGAGTATCTGGCCGGCGAGGTGTACGCGATGACCGGGGCGAGTCGTGCGCACAACCTCATCGCCGGCAATCTGTTCACCGCCCTGCACACGCATCTGCGCGGTGGGCCCTGCCGAGTGTTCATGAGTGACATGAAGCTGCGTCTGCGCCACGCGCGGGAGGACTATTTTTATTATCCCGACCTGATGGTGACCTGCCGTGCCGAGGACAACGCCCGGTACTGGTGCGAACAGCCGGCGCTGATCGTGGAGGTTCTGTCGGAAAGCACGGAACGTACCGACTCGCGCGAGAAGCTGTTCGCGTATCAGCACATCGCGGCGCTGGAAGAATACGTGCTGCTGGCCCCGGACCGGCGCGAGGCGACGCTGTACCGGCGCGCGGACGGCTGGGGCGCGACGCGCCTGCGCGACGACGCCGAACTGGAACTCGCCAGCGTGGGGCTGCGCCTGCCGCTGGCAGAGGTTTACGAGGGGGCGCTGGAGTAGGCGGGGGTACGTGCAACCGGGGTTTCCAGGATAATCCCCCGACGTCTTCAGGAGCCCTAGCCATGCGACATGCCGCTGTTTCTTATTACGACGAAGCCGACTACCTGGCCAACGAGCGGGCCGCGACCACCCGGCACGAGTACGTCGCCGGCGAGGTGTTCGCCATGGCCGGGGCCACGAAGCGGCACGGCACGCTGGCACTGAACGCTGCGATCACCTTGCGCCAACACCTGCGTGGCCGGCCCTGCGGCGTCTGGATGGCGGACATGAAGGTGCGGGTGCGGGCGGATGCGGCCTATTACTACCCGGACGTGGTGGTCACTTGCGATGCGTCCGACCTCGGCCCGGAAGCGCCCAAGGATTATCTGGAGGCGCCCACGCTGGTGGTGGAGGTGTTGTCCGAGTCCACCGAGCCGGTGGACCGGCGCGAGAAATGGCTGTCCTACCGGCGTCTGCCGAGCCTGACGGAGTATGTCCTGATCGACCAGGAGCGGGCCTGGGTGGAGGTGTTCCGGCGCACGCCGGCGGGCTGGACCCAGGATATCTACGAAGCCGGCGAAACGGTGCGCCTGGAGAGCGTGGACCTGACGCTGGCGATGGCGGAGTTGTACGCGGACACCGGGATCTGAGTGCGTAGGGCGCAATAGGCGCAGCCGTATTGCGCCGGATGTGAGCACCCCGCATCCGGCGCAATGCCCTTCGGTTAACGTGAAAGTCGCGCCAGCGACTCTCGAAGCTCCCCTCTCCCGCAGGCGGGAGAGAGGCTGGGGGTGAGGGAAACGGGCATGGCGAACGACTTTCATCATTCGGGGCGGACTCGATCCATGCCCGTTAGAGCCGTTCAGGGTTGCGGGTGTACAACGCGGCGGCGGCGAAAAACACGAGGGCGAGGAGGACTTCGAGCAGGCCCAGGGTGGCCGCGAGACCGCCGTCGGACCAGGCCCGCACCACGCCCTCGGTGAAATAGAGCCAGATCAGCAGGGTGGACCAGCGGTAGGTATACACGCGCCCGTGCAAGATGCCGAACAGGGGCGGCAGCAGGGGCAGCACCTTCAGCACCAGCCAGGAACCGCCCGGACGCAGCGGCGCCAGCCACAGCTCCCAGGCCACACAAAGGAAGATCAGGGCGATTAGGCTGGCCGAGGCGCTGTAACGGAGCAGCCGGGGGTTCAAGATCGCGCCGCCCGAGCCAGGGCCACCAGGGCCTGGCGCGCGCCCTGGGCGTCGACGACGGGTGCGTCGAAGTCGAAGCGCAGCATGCCCTGGTCGGCGCGCAGGTCGAAGCCGTCCGGGTCGATGCCGATCATCTCCGCATGCCCGGTCTCGATGCCGTGCCCGCGCCGGCAATAGTCGCGCAGGCTGTCGGCGTGGTCGGCATTCATGTGGGTCAGGATGCCTTCTTCCTGCTCGGCCAGGGGGGAGGGCTGCAGCAGGTACCGTTCCGGCTCCACCCAATGGATGCGGCCGAAGCCGCCGATCCAGCGGATGCGCACCGGCTCGATGCGGTAGAAGCTGAAGTCGTGCATGGCGAAGTAGTCCGCCGCCTGGGGGTGGAAGCGCAGGTAGCGGGGGCCGAGCGCCGATTTGTCCGCCAGCTTTTCCGCCCGGCCCAGCACGGTGACGCGGCCGGTTACCTGCATGTCCGGCGCGTAGGGCTGGACGATGAGGGAGACGCGGGGGTCGGCGTCGATATTGCGGGTGTGCTCGGCGAGGCTGGAGATGAGAATCACCGGCCGGCCCGCCTGGTCCAGGATGAAGGGGGCGACCGAGCCGAACGGGAAGCCTGCGACCCGTCTGGAAAGGGTCGACAGCACGCCGCTGTGCTGGGCGCGGGTGAAGCGGCGGGCCTCGGCGCCGTTGTCGCTCATCGCGCGGGCCCCTCACCCCCAGTCCCTCTCCCGCTCGCGGGAGAGGGGGGCGTCGAGCGCCGCGAGACGGCGGTTAATTGATTGGCGATCTCGGCGAGCCGTCTGCCCTGGGCGAAGGCCAGTTTGCGTTCCTCGTCGGTGATCGGCTCGCGGCCATCCGGCCCGGCCCAGTGGCTGGCGCCGTAGGGGGTGCCGCCGGAACGGGTCTGGTTCAGTTCCGGGTTGGAATAAGGCAGGCCGACGATGAGCATGCCGTGGTGCAAGAGGGGCGTCATCATGGACAGCAGCGTGGTTTCCTGGCCGCCATGCAGGCTGGCCGTCGAGGTGAAGACGCAGGCCGGCTTGTCCACCAGGTCGCCGTTGAGCCACAGCCCCGAGGTGCCGTCCCAGAAGTGCTTCATCGCCGCCGCCATGTTGCCGAAGCGGGTGGGCGAGCCCAGCGCCAGCCCCACGCATTCGCGCAGGTCGTCGTGGCTGGCGAAGGGGGCGCCGGCGTCGGGTACCAGCCTGGCCGGCGCGTCGCTTTCCGTCATCACCTTGGGCACCGTGCGCAGCCGCGCGGCCATGCCGGGCACCGATTCGACGCCATGCGCGAGGTGCCGGGCCAGTTGCCGCACGGAACCGTGCAGGCTGTAGTGGAGAACCAGGATTTCCTTCATGGGAGGCCTTTCAAGAACCCGTTGATGATACCGCGCAGCTTCTTCTGGCGACGACGCGGGCTTTGCCGGAAAATGCCGCATTTCCCTGAACGCGGGTGTTCTTCCATGAATCTCCATGAATACCAAGCCAAGGCCGTGCTGCGCGACTATGGCATTCCCACGCCGCGCGGCGTGGTGGTGAGCGAGGCCGGCCAGTGCGCCGCGGCCGTCGCCGAACTGGGGGGGGGCGCCTGGGTGGCCAAGGCCCAGATCCATGCCGGCGGGCGCGGCAAGGCCGGCGGCGTCAAGCTGGTGCGATCCACCGAGGAACTCGCCGCCGTCGCCGGCCAGTTGCTGGGCACGCGCCTGACCACCTATCAGAACGCCCCCGACGGCCAGCCGGTGAACCAGCTGCTCATCGAGGAAACCCTGCCCATCGCCCGCGAGCTGTATCTGTCGATCACCGTCGACCGCGCCGCCGAGCGCATCGGCTTCGTCGCCTCCGCCGCCGGCGGCATGGAGATCGAGGAAGTGGCCCGCACCGAACCGGAAAAGATCCTCAAGGAATGGGTCAACCCGGTCACCGGCTTCATGGATTACCAGGGCCGCAACCTGGCCTTCGATCTTGGTCTCATGGGCGAGCAGATCGGCGCCTTCGTGAAACTGGCGAAGACCCTGTACCAGGTATTCCTGGAGAAGGATCTGGCCCTGCTGGAGATCAACCCCCTCATCGTCACCAGCGAGGGCACGGGTTTGGGTCGCCTCCTGCCGCTCGACTGCAAGATGGGCGTCGAGGACAACGCCCTCTACCGGCAGAAGGCCCTGGCGGCCATCGCCGACGCAAGCCAGATCGATGCCAAGGAAGCCGAGGCCCACGCCCACGAGGTGAACTACATCGCCTTGAACGGCAACATCGGCTGCATGGTGAACGGGGCGGGGCTGGCCATGGCCACCATGGACCTGATCAAGCTCTCCGGCGGCATGCCCGCCAACTTTCTGGATGTGGGCGGCGGCGCCACGGCGGCCACCGTGGCGCGGGCCTTCAAGATCATCTTGGCCGACCGCAACGTGAAGGCGGTGCTGATCAACATTTTCGGCGGCATCATGCGCTGCGATGTCATCGCCCAGGGGGTGATCGACGCGGTGAAGGAGGTGGGCGTGACCATCCCCGTGGTGGTGCGCCTGGAGGGCACCAACGTGGAACTTGGGCGCAGGATGCTGGCGGATGCGGTGGCGACCTCGGGCCTGCCCATCCAGGCCAGCGAGGACTTGAACGCGGCGGCGAAAATGGCCGTGGCCGCCGCGGGAGGACACTGACATGAGCATCCTGGTCAACAAGGACACCCGCGTCATCTGCCAGGGCTTCACCGGCAAGCAGGGCACCTTCCATTCCGAGCAGGCGATTCGCTATGGCACCCGCATGGTGGGCGGCGTCACCCCCGGCAAGGGCGGCCAGTCGCACCTGGACCTGCCGGTGTTCAACACGGTGAAGGATGCGGTGAAGGGCACCGGCGCAGACGCCAGCGTCATCTACGTACCCGCCGCTTTCGCCGCCGACGGCATCCTGGAAGCGGCGGAGGCCGGCATCCGGGTGGTGGTGTGCATCACCGAGGGCATCCCGGTGCGCGACATGATCAACGTGAAGGCGGCCATCCGCGCCAACGGCGCGGTGCTCATCGGCCCCAACTGCCCGGGCATCATCACCCCGGAGGAATGCAAGATCGGCATCATGCCCGGCTTCATCCACAGGAAGGGCAAGGTGGGCATCGTCTCCCGCTCCGGCACCCTGACCTACGAGGCGGTGTACCAGACCACCAAACTGGGTCTCGGCCAGAGCACCTGCGTGGGCATCGGCGGCGACCCCATCAAAGGTCTGGATTTCATCGACTGCCTGGCGATGTTTCAGGCCGATGCGGACACGGAGGCCATCATCCTGGTGGGCGAGATCGGCGGC
>JBBIIR010000162.1:0-5272 GCA_037446455.1 Hydrogenophilales bacterium
GACAACCTGCCCGCGCCGGAGGTGATCGCGGCGGAGATCGTGGAGGATTTGGAGGCGGCGCTGGAGCAGTTCAGGGAAATTCTCGCGGATATGGGGCCGGAAGCGGCCGAGGCCGCAGGCTCATAGTCGGTCTGGTTGGGGGGAACAGCCCCCTACTCCAGCCTCCCCACCAAGCAGGGGAGGGAGGGGGTGATCGTCAGGGAATCGCCACCTCCAGCAGGATGCGCGCGGCCCAGTCCTCTCCCGGCCGGGAAACGCCCACCGCCGGGAACAGGCGGTGGGCCACCAGGGCAGGCAGCACCGCCTGCGCGTCCTCGGGCTGCGCGAAATCGCGGCCTTCCAGATACGCCCAGGCCTGCGACGCGCGCAGCAGGCCGAGGCCGGCGCGCGGCGACAGGCCGGCGATGAAGCGGCTATCGGCGCGGCTGGCGGCGATGAGGGCCTGCAGGTAGTCGAGCAGGGCATCGGAGACATGCACGGCGCGGGCCACCCGTTGCTGTTCGACGAATTCGTCCGGCGTGAGCACGGGCGCGAGTTGCGCCAGCAGATCGCGGCGGTCCTCGCCGCGCAGCAGGGCGCGTTCCGCCTGGCGCTCCGGAAAGCCCAGGCGGATGCGCAGCAGGAAGCGGTCGAGCTGCGATTCCGGCAGCGGGAAGGCGCCGATCTGGTCGCCCGGATTCTGCGTGGCGATGACGAAGAAGGGCGCGGGCAGGGGCCGCGTTTCCCCCTCGACGCTGACCTGGCCTTCCTCCATGGCCTCCAGCAGCGCGCTCTGCGCCTTCGGGCTGGCGCGGTTGATCTCGTCGGCGAGGATCACCTGGGCGAAGATGGGGCCGGGGTGGAAGCTGAACTGGCCGCTCTCGCGGTCATAGACGGCGGCGCCCAGGATGTCCGCCGGCAGCAGGTCGCTGGTGAACTGGATGCGGTGGAAATCCAGGCCCAGGGTGCGCGCCAGGGCGTGCGCCAGGGTGGTCTTGCCGACGCCCGGCACGTCCTCGATGAGCAGGTGCCCGCGCGCCAGCAGGCAGGCCAGGCACAGGCGCACCTGGGTGTCCTTGCCGAGGACGATGCCGTTGATCTGGTCGAGGGCGCGGGAGAGGGCGGGAGTCATGGGGCGCGGCGGGGTGGGGTGGCGATGGCCGGATTCTGGCGCATTTCCGCGGTGGGCGGCATGCGGGAGGCGTGATCGCCGTCCTGCCGGCTTGCCACGGACGGTGATACATTGCCGCCATCGCCTCTCAGGAGTCCGCATCATGTTCACCGTCCTCGCCGCCATCGCCTTGCTGCTCGTCTGCGTCCTCGGCGTCTATCTGCTGCTGCGCAGCATGGGCCGGGATGGCGTGGAAGCCGCCGCCCCCGGCAGTTGCCGCAGCGGACGCTGCGGCGTGCAGCCCAATCGGACCGGCGAAGCCAGTACGGGAGACATCAAGGTGGTGCGCATCGACGAGATCAGGCGCAAGGACGCGCTTTCGGAGAATCAGGTTCTTTAAGGCGGAGGAGGGCGGTTGCTGCGGAATGCTTGTATCGACGGCCAACTGCTGCAAACCCTGTAAGCCTTCAACGAAGCGCTCTGGAAGCCAACTGCGGCTTGTGCTTAGTCCGCAACAAAACTAAAGTAAGGTTTCCTTACTTTTTACATCGAGACACACCATGCTCGCCAAGATGACCGCCAAGAATCAGCTCACCCTGCCCAAGAGCGTGACCAATGCGCTCGGCCCAACGGAGTATTTCGATGTGCAGAGCCGGGATGGCCAGATCATCCTCACCCCCGTGCGCATTCAGCGCGCCGACGCCGTGCGCGCCAAGCTGGCGGAACTCGACCTGCAAGAGCAGGACATCGCCGATGCCGTTGCCTGGGCGCGCCAACCTGCGGATAAACAGAAGAAATGAGCCGGCCACCTCGCGTGGTGCTGGACACCAACCTGGTTCTTTCCGCCCTGGTTTTCTCCCAAGGCCGACTCGCGGTCCTGCGCCATGCCTGGCAGGAAGCCCGCTTTGTTCCGCTCGTGTCCAAGACCACCACCGCCGAACTGATTCGCGTACTGGCTTATCCCAAGTTCAAGCTCGATGCGGACCAACAGGGCGAATTGCTGGCCGACTATCTGCCCTGGTGCGAAACCGTGCGCACACCCAACCCGCCGCCAGCCACGCCGGCTTGTCGTGATGTTTACGACCAGCCCTTTTTGCAGCTCGCCGTCGCCGCACAGGCCGACTATATGGTCAGCGGCGACCTGGATTTGCTCAGCCTTTCCGGCCAGATTGCCTGTCCCATCGTCAGCGCTGAAACCTTCCTGAAGACCCTCAAGTCAAGACCACCAACGACGAAATAGCCATGCGACAGGCGGTTACGCATGCCGTAGATGTCTTGCCAGGGGATGTCGTCATGTTCCCTGGCAAGTTCAGGGCAATGCTTCAGAATGTTTCGAGCCGCCTCCCCGAGGATCTCGATGTTGCGCACCACGGCATCCTGAAGAAGGCGCGAGGCGCGGAAGGATGTCTCATCCAGCCCGGCTGTGTAGGTGTGGATTTGTGCAGTGGCGTCGAGCATGTGGCCGAGATAATCGCCGGCACGCAATGCCTTGTCCGTCATATCGGCCTGGCTTCCTGCAAAATTCTGGCGCGGAAAGAAACCGGCAGATCCCTGGGGGTGCGCACATCGACTCGTACCCCGAGCAGTTCGCTCAATCGGCGTTCGATCCAGGCCAGGTCGAGCAGGGAAGTTGCCGGCGTATCGTCAACCAGCAGATCGAGGTCGCTGGCGTCGCCGTCACTACCGGTCAGGACGGAACCGAAAATCCTGGGATTGCAGGCGTGATGCTCGGCCACGATGCGGAGGATCGTTTCGCGATGGCCTGGCAAGGCTTCCGAGGGTTTCATCTGTCCAGTTTCCGTGCCGGCTGAGGATGCCGAGTATTGGCCCTCACTCCTCCCTGCGCAACTGCGGGAACAGGATCACGTCGCGGATGCTGGGCGAGTCGGTGAGCAGCATGATCAGGCGATCGATGCCGATGCCTTCGCCGGCGGTGGGGGGCAGGCCGTGTTCGAGGGCGCGGATGTAGTCCTTGTCCTTGAACATGGCTTCCTCGTCGCCGGCTTCCTTGGCGGCGACCTGGGCGTCGAAGCGGGCTTCCTGGTCTTCGGGGTCGTTCAGCTCGGAGAAACCGTTGGCGATTTCGCGGCCGACCATGAACAGTTCGAAGCGGTCGGTGACTTCCGGGTTCCGGTCGTTGCGGCGGGCCAGGGGGGAGGTCTCGGCGGGATAGTCGATGATGAAGGTGGGCTGGATCAGCAGGTGTTCGGTGGTTGCCTCGAACAGGGTCAGTTGCAGGCCGCCGAGGCCGTCCTTGGGGCGATAGGCGATCTGGCGGCGCTGGAGTTCGGCCAGCACGAAGTCCTGGTCGTGCAGCGGCGCGTCGCGCAGTTCCGGGTGGTAGTGGCGCACGGCGTCGAGCGCGGTCATGCGCGCGAAGGGCATGGAGAGGTCGATCTGGTGGCCCTGGTAGGGCACCGTGGTGGCGCCCAGCACCTTTTGCGCGATCTCGCGGAACATGGCCTCGGTGAAGTCCATGAGGTAGCGGTAGTCGCGGTAGGCCTCGTAGAACTCCACCATGGTGAATTCCGGGTTGTGGCGGGTGGAGATGCCCTCGTTGCGGAAGTTGCGGTTGATCTCGAAGACCTTCTCCAGGCCGCCCACCACCAGGCGCTTCAGATACAGCTCCGGCGCGATGCGCAGGAACAGTTGCATGTCGAGGGCGTTGTGGTGGGTGACGAAGGGCTTGGCGATGGCGCCGCCGGGGATGGGGTGCATCATCGGCGTCTCCACTTCCAGGTAGCCGTGGCGCACGAAGAATTCGCGCATGGCCTGGATGACCTGCGAGCGGACCATGAAGGTGCGGCGGGAAGCCTCGTTGGTGATGAGGTCGAGGTAGCGCTGGCGGTATTTCTGTTCCTGGTCGGTGAGGCCGTGGAACTTCTCCGGCAGCGGCCGCAGGGCCTTGGCGAGCAGGCGCACGGAGCTGCACTGGATGGTGAGCTCGTTGGTCTTGGTGCGGAACAGGGTGCCGGCAACACCCAGGATGTCGCCCAGGTCCATGCGCTTGAAGGCGTCGTAGGCTTCCTCGCCGACGGCTTCCTTCGCCACGTAGATCTGCATGCGGCCGCTCATGTCCTGCAGCGTCGCGAAGCTGGCTTTGCCCATCACCCGCTTCAACATCATGCGGCCGGCGAGCTGCACGTCCACCGGCGCCGTCTCCAGGTCTTCCTTGGTGACTTCGCCGTGGGCGGCATGCAGCTCGCCGGCGTAATCCTTGCGCGCGAAATCGTTGGGGAAGGCGATGCCCTGCTGGCGGATGCCGGCGAGCTTCTCGCGGCGCTCGGCGATGATCTGGTTTTCGTCCTGGTGGGCGGGTTGGAGGTTCTCGGTATGCATGGAATGTTTCTCGTTGTGGGTCAGACGCCCTGCTTCAGCGATGCCTCGATGAAGCCGTCCAGGTCGCCGTCGAGCACGGCCTGGGTGTTGCCGACCTCGTAGTTGGTGCGCAGGTCCTTGATGCGCGACTGGTCGAGCACGTAGCTGCGGATCTGGTGGCCCCAGCCGATGTCCGTCTTGGCGTCCTCCAGCTGCTGCTGGGCGGCCTGGCGCTTGCGCAGTTCGGCTTCGAACAGGCGCGACTTCAGCATGGCCATGGCCTCGGCCTTGTTGCGGTGCTGGGAGCGGTCGTTCTGGCACTGCACGACGATGTTGGTCGGCAGGTGGGTGATGCGCACCGCCGAGTCGGTCTTGTTGATGTGCTGGCCGCCGGCGCCGGAGGCGCGGTAGGTGTCGATGCGCAGGTCGGCGGGGTTGATCTCCACTTCGATGGAGTCGTCCACCTCGGGATAGACGAAGACGCTGGCGAAGGAGGTGTGGCGGCGGGCGTTGGAGTCGAAGGGCGACTTGCGCACCAGGCGGTGCACGCCGGTCTCGGTGCGCAGATAGCCGTAGGCATACTCGCCGGAGATCTTCAGGGCGGCGGATTTCAGGCCCGCGACCTCGCCCTCGGATTCCTCCAGCACCTCCACCTTGAAGCCGCGCCGCTCGCCGTAGCGCACGTACATGCGCGCCAGCATGCCGGCCCAGTCCTGCGCCTCGGTGCCGCCGGAACCGGACTGGATGTCGACGAAGCAGTTGGCGGCGTCCAGCTCGCCGGAGAACATGCGGCGGAATTCCATGTCCGCCACCCGCTTCTCCAGCTCCGCCACGTCGGCCTCGACGGAGACCAGGGTGTCGTCG
>JBBIIR010000163.1:0-5268 GCA_037446455.1 Hydrogenophilales bacterium
CCGCACCCTCGCGGATGCACACGCATGACTCGGGGCCGCCGTAGCTGGCTAAGCTTTCAACGTATGACTCTTTCATTCACAACACACTGCCGGTTTTGACCGGCGCACGGAGGCGACATGACTTTCCAAGCCCTGCTGCTGGACAACCAGCCCGTCTTTTCCGCCCGCGTCGCCGATCTCGACGAAGCCGCCCTGCCGGAAGGCGAGGTGCTGATCCGCGTGAGCCATTCCACCCTCAATTACAAGGATGCCCTGGCCATCGGCAACACCAGCCCCATCGTGCGCGCCTGGCCGATGGTGGCCGGCATCGACGCGGCGGGGGTGGTGGAAAGCTCAACCAGCCCTGATTTCCAGCCCGGCGACGCGGTGGTGGTGAACGGCTGGGGCCAGGGCGAGACGCGCTGGGGCGGCCTGGCGCAGTGCGTGCGCGTACCCGCCGCCTGGCCGGTGAAGCTGCCCGCGCCCTACGGGCCCTTCGAGGCCGCCGCCGTCGGCACCGCCGGCTACACCGCCGCCCTATGCGTGCAGGCCCTGGAATTGCACGGTCTGAAGCCGGAAGACGGCCCGATCCTGGTCACCGGCGCCACCGGCGGCGTCGGTTCCGTCGCCCTGCTGCTCCTGGCCCGCGCGGGCTTCCGGGTGTGGGCGGTCACCGGCAAGGAACACGACGCGGCTTACTTGAAGAGCCTGGGCGCCGCCGAAGTGCTGCCCCGCGCCGAATTCGCGGCACCCGGCAAGCCCTTGCAGAAGGAACGCCTGGCCGGGGTGGTGGACGCCCTGGGCAGCCAGGCGCTGGCCAACGCCTGCGCCCAGGTGAAGCGCAACGGCGCCGTGGCTGCCTGCGGCCTGGCCCTGGGCATGGATTTCCCGGCCAGCGTGGCGCCCTTCATTCTGCGCGGCATCACGCTTTATGGCATCGACTCGGTCTATGCCAGCCGGCCTCGCCGCGAGGCGGCCTGGGCTCTGCTGGCGGCGCGCATCACGCCGGCCGACCTGGCTGGCATCGTCAAGGTGATCGGCCTGTCGGAAACCGTCGATGCCGCCGGGCACATCCTCGCGGGGCGTGTGACCGGGCGCTACGTGGTGGACGTGAACCGCTGAGCGCCCGCGCGGTCTCTCCCCGTCATGCTCTACCTCCTCGCCCTGATCGTCTTCCTCGCCCTCATGGTGCTGCCCGGCTGGTGGGCCAAGGCCGTGCTGCGCCGGCATGCGGGAGAACGCGCCGAGTTCACCCACACCGGCGCCAGTCTGGCGCGGCGGCTGCTGGGCGAACACGGCTTGACCGAAGTCCGCGTGGAAACCACCGATCAGGGCGACCATTACGACCCGGCCAGCCGCACCGTGCGCCTGTCCGCCGGCAACTACCGGGGCCGCTCGCTCACCGCGCTGACCGTCGCCGCGCACGAGGTGGGCCACGCCCTGCAGCATCAGGCCGGCTACCAGCCCCTGACCTGGCGCACGCGCCTGGTGCGGGTGGCGCAGGGCGCGGAAAAGCTGGGCGCGGTGCTGATGCTGATCACGCCGGTGTTCATGCTGCTCGCGCGCCGGCCCGGCGGCGGCCTGGTCACCGCCCTCATCGGCGCGGCCGGCTTCCTCTCCGCCGCGCTGGTGCACCTGGTCACTCTGCCGGTGGAATTCGACGCCAGCTTCCGCCGCGCCCTGCCCCTGTTGCAGGCGGGTGTGCTGGACAAGCGCGACCTGCCGGCCGCGCGCCGCATCCTCACCGCCTGCGCGCTGACCTACGTGGCCGCGTCGCTGTCGGCCATGCTCAACCTCTGGCGCTGGCTGGCGATCCTGCGGCGTTGAGGCGAAAAAACCCGCCGCTTCAGCGACCGCCGCCCTTCTTCGCGTGTTTCCGCGTCCAGTCGTCGATGAACACCCGCAGCTTGGATTCCCGCACCTGGCCCGGCACGAACATGACGATGTCGCCGGTGGGGTCGTAAAGGTAGGAGGTCGGGAAGAAATCCACCGGCCCCACCTGCCGGTAGGGGCTGGAGGCGTCGCGGCGCGAGCCGCCGGCGACGATGATGAACTCGAGGCCATGCTTTTTCGCGGTGGTGCGCACCATGTTGGCGTCCGGCCCGTAGTCGAGGCCGACGCCGATCACCACGAAATCGCCGCGCTTGTGCATCTTGTTGAGCGTGGGCACCTCCGCCCAGCAGAGGGGGCACCAGGGCGCCCAGAAATTCACCAGCACCCATTTGCCGCGAAAATCCTCCAAGCGCACCGGCTTGCCATCGATGTCGTTGAACTCGAACTGGATCGCCTTGCTCGCCCATGCCGGCGCGGCGGCGCATACAAGCAGCATGAGCAAGCCCGCCCGCAGCCATGCGCGGAAGTCTCCGCGCCAACGGTCATGCCTGGGTGATTGCATACACTCCCGGTTAGGTCTTGTGCCGGGATCGATATCCCTTGGGGTATGCCGGGAAACACCCGGATTCGCGGGGTCATTGAACATGCGCGCAACTCTTATGGAACGTCGTGGCCAGACCAACAAGGACTCACCCGACATCCTCTTGGTTTCCTATAAGACCTTGCAACCTGCTTCAAGTCTAGCCCAAACCGGGGTTGCCGCCCGAATGGAGCGCATCACCTCCGGCAGAGCGATATGCCGCGTCCGGCTCCTCCGGGCACCGTCCAGGGTGCATTCGGCGCAGGCCGCGGCGCTTTACCAACCCCGCCCGCCGCGATGGCGGTGGCCCAGGGCGTCCAGTAATTCAGTCTCTCAAGAAACACGCTGGGCAGCCCCAAGTGTTTCTTGGCGCCCCGGCGGGGGGAACCGAGCGAAGCGAGGTTTTCGGGGGGGCTCATCAATATGTAAGCAATTGTTACCGGGGCGTTGCCGGGCCACGCGGCGGCATCAGGCCGAAGGCTCGCGCGTCAGCCGCGCCGCCAGCCAGGTCAGTCCCACCGCCGCCGCCATCAGGGCGAAGGCGATGCCCACCCGGCTGACGAGCTGCGGCGCGAACAGCAGCAGGGCGCCCAGGCCCAGCATCATCAGGCCCGACAGCAGCTTCAGCAGCCGCCCTTCCCGCTCGCTCAGCTTGCGCGCCCCCAGGGTGCGGACGAACAGCACGACGATCAGCGCCAGGGGCACCACGTAGATCAGGTTGTAGGCGGCCAGATAGCCGTAGCGCGCGGCGACGGGCAGATCCGCCAGAGTCAGCAGCCGCGTGTAGACCATGGGGAAGCCGGCGGTGCACAGCAGCTCGTAGAAGTTCGCGGCGATGGCCAGCAACAGGGTGGCGGAGAGCATGGCAGGCAGATGTTCGGCGTTGAGGATGGCGCGGGCGCGGCGGAACAGGTTCGGCTTGCGCGAGGCGGGGATCGACAGGGTGAGGCCCCGCTCGAACAGGAAGAAGTCCTTCACGTTCACCACGCCGACGAACACCGCCAGGGCGCCGGCGGCGAGGGTCACCCAGGCGAGGTGGCCGAAGAGCTGGAAGACGTTGAGCCAGGCCGCCATGAAGGCGAAGTACATGAACCCGGAGACCAGCACGAAGACGCCGCCGATGGCGAGCATGCGGGCGCGGCTTTTCTGGTGGGCCATCAACGACAGCAGGAACAGCAGCACGAAGAAGGCGCAGGGGTTGAAGGCGTCGAGCCCGGCCAGAATCAGGGTGAGGGCCGGCAGCGACAGGTCGGCCGGATCGAGTTCGCCGAGCAGCGGCAGGCGCAGGGGCGCCGGCGCCGCCACCGCCTCGCCGGCGACCGCCCGCGCGTGGCAGGCGTCGAGCCGCTGGCGCAGGTAGGCGCCGGTGCTGGCGTCGCTCTCCCAGCCCACCACCATCTCGCCGCAAAACAGGAAGGCCGGCACCGACACCGCCTCGCCGCCGACGCGCGCCGCGAGCGCCTGGTAGAGGCGCGCGTGGTCCGCGTGCCGCGTCAGTTCAAGGTCGTGCAGGCGCAGCCAGGGCCGCTCGCGCGGCAGGGCCTCGACGTGGGGGTGGGCCTCGGTGCAGTGCGGGCAGGTCAGCGTCCAGAAAAAATAGAGTTGCACTTCCGCGCCGCCGTTCGCGCCGGCGCGCAGCCATAGATCATCAGCGCGGCCGGCCAGGGCGCACAGAGCCAGAGTCAGGACAAGCAGAACTCGCGGGAACATGGAAATCAGACGCCTCGGACCGGGCCATCATGCCTCACACCCTTCCAAGATATACCGCTCTGGCGGGCGCGCCACCAAGGCGCAAACGTCGGCAACCATGCGGATTTTCGAAGATCAATGAGCGGTCAACCGAGGAATCAAGGTTCAAGACCGACGGGGTTTTTTCTTGCGTTTGCCGCCGGCCGCCGGCTTGCCCCGCCCCGGTCCGGATGGGCCACCCATCCGCTCGAACAGGGCGGTCAATTCCAGCAGCTCGGCCAGTTCCTCGGCGTTGCCGTCGTCCGGCTCATAGGGCTTCAACATCCGCGCCCGCTGTTTGGGGTCGCGGAAGCCTTCCATGTCTCCCCGCGTCTCCGCCTCGTCCCGCTCCAGCCGGGCGATCTCCGCGTCCAGAGAGCGGTCCACCGCCGCCGGGGTCAGGGGGAGGTAAGGCGGTTCCATGACGATCATGCGGAAGGGGGCAATGAGGCTTTCGATCTCCTTGTCCAGTTCCGCCACCTGCTCCCGCAACACCTGTGTGTAATGGGCCAGGCGCTGTTCCGGCAGGTTGGCCAGGTGGTCGGCGTCGATCTGTTC
Organism: Hydrogenophilales bacterium; assembly: GCA_037446455.1. Taxonomy (GTDB): domain Bacteria; phylum Pseudomonadota; class Gammaproteobacteria; order Burkholderiales; family Thiobacillaceae; genus PFJX01. Next base: position 4,679 of record JBBIIR010000163.1, read on the forward strand.
GATTTCCAGTTGCAGGTTCAGGAGATCCAGCAGATCGCCGGCCTCGTAGGCCCGGTTGGCCCGCTGCATGAGGGCGGTCTTGGCCTGCCGCTGGGCCGGGTCGGGCTCACGGTCCGGGTGCAGGGCACTGGCCAGCTTGCGATAGACCTCGCGGATCGACTGGCTGGCTTCCTGAGCCGCCTGCTCACGCCGGGCCGCGGCCGCCTCGCTTTTGGCGCTCTTGCGCCGGGGGCGCGCCGCCGCCTGTTGCTCCCGCGCGTGCAGTTGCCGCCGGGCCTGCTCCATCATTTCTTCCAGGGTTTTGGCGCCGTGGTCGCGGCCCAGCTCGACGCCCATCAACTCCTCCACCATGGCCTGGGACAGGGCCCGACCCTCGTCCTGGAGATCGGCGTAGCGCTCACCCGCGTGCCGGTCATGGAGGGCTTCCAGTTCCGGGTCGGTCTCTTCCAGCAACAATTCCCGGATCAGGTCCAGCGCCAGGCGACTCAGCTTGCGGCGCTGGTGCTTGCCCTGGGCGCCGCCGGGCTTGGAGAGCAGTTCGTCCAGCAAGCACGCCATCTCCTTGCGGGCCTGGCGGAAGGCTTTCTGGG
>JBBIIR010000164.1:0-5242 GCA_037446455.1 Hydrogenophilales bacterium
CCTTCCACAAGGTGGCCGACCACATGCGCAACCAGGCCCCCGCAGGGGGTGTCCCTATCCATTCCACTTCACCATGAAAGGATCCGAGATGTACGCATTCACCGCCGAGGTCGCCCTGCCGTTCGAGCAGGCCATCGAAAAGTTCAGGCAGGCCCTGGCCGAGGAGAAGATGGGGGTGGTATCGGAGATCGACGTGCAGGCCGTGATGAAGGCCAAGCTGAACCACGACATGCCCCCCTACCGCATCCTCGGCGCTTGCGCCCCGGGCTTGGCGCGCCGCGTCATCGAAGCGGACCGCGACGCCGGCTCCCTCCTGCCCTGCGGCGTGGCGGTGATGGCCGTCGACGCCGGTACCACCCGCTTCGCCTTCCAGGATCCGGAGATCATGTCCGGCGTTACCGACAATGCCACCATGCAAGCCACCGCCCTCGAAGCCAAGACCATGCTGATGCGCGTGCGCGACCGGCTGGCGGCCTGAGCCGGCGTTCTCCCAACCCGTCACACCCGCCCAACGGACATGACTTTGAGAAGACGCCCCGTAGCATGAATACCCTGAAGGGCATAAAAGTCATGCCCGTTTCCCTCACCCCCAACCCCTCTCCCAGGGGGAGAGGGGAGCTTTGAGAAGTCGCCGTATGACTTTCACGTTAAAGGAGACAACACGATGAAACACGCCCTGAGCCTTTCCCTGCTGTCCCTGGCCCTGGCCGGCTGCGCCACCACGCCCTCGCCGGAGAAAGTGGCCGGCCTCAATGAGGATGCCCGCAAGACCGCCGGCGGCCTGATCCAGACCCTGGGCGGCGAACTGAAAACCGCCCTGACCGCCTCCGGCCCCGGCGGCGCCATCGGCGTGTGCAAGGAAAAGGCGCCGCAGATCGCCGCCGAGGCCATGCAGAAGACCGGCTTCCAGATCAAGCGGGTGAGCCCGAAGAACCGCAATCCCAAGGGTGTGCCGGATGCCTGGGAAACCCAGGCCCAGGCCGAACTGGAAAAGCGTCTGGCGGCGGGCGAGAAGCCGGAGACCCTGGACATGCACGCGGTGGTGGACACCCCGGACGGCAAGGTCTTCCGCTATGCCAAGGCCCTCGTCACCCAGCCGGTCTGCCTGCTCTGCCATGGCAACCCCGACAGCATGCCGGCGGAGGTGAAAGCCGCCCTGGCCAGCCAGTACCCGGCCGACAAGGCCACCGGCTACACCGCCGGCCAGGTGCGCGGCGTGCTGTCCATCCGCAAGCCGATGTAATACCCCTGGGAAACAGGAAGTAAGGCCCAGGGAAACGGGAAAAGGGAAACGCGAAAACCCTCAACCGATCCGCGCCCCACGTTTCCCGTTTCCCAGCCGATGTCCGACGCTCCCTCCCCCCGCCTGCAAAACTTGCCCATCGCTTGGTTCGCCATGATCATGGGACTGGGCGGCTTGACCGTCGCCTGGCACAAGACCGAGACCCTGCTCGCCCTGCCGCTCGCCTTCAGTCCCTGGCTGCTGGGGCTGACCACCGGCCTGTTCGCCGCGCTGAGCCTGCTCTACCTGGTGAAAATCGTGCGTCACCGGCCGGCGGCGCTGAAGGAATGGGGGCATCCGGTGAAGATGCATTTCGTGCCCAGCTTCAGCATCGCCTTGATCTTGCTGTCGATCGCCTGGCTGCCTTACAGCGCGGCCTACTCGAAGTTGCTGTGGCTGGCGGGCGTCTGCCTGCACCTGCTGCTCACCTTCCACGTCATCACCCATTGGATGCACCAGAGCAAGTTCGAGATCGTCCATCTCAACCCCGCCTGGTTCATTCCGGTGGTGGGCAACATCCTGGTACCCATTGCCGGCGTGGCGCACGCCCCGGCCGACATCTCCTGGTTCTTCTTCGGCATCGGCCTGCTGTTCTGGCCGCCACTGCTCACCATCATCCTGTATCGCGTGATTTTTCACGGCAGCCTGCCCGAGCGGCTGATGCCCACCCTGTTCATCCTCATCGCGCCCCCGGCGGTGGGTTTCCTCTCCTATCTGCGCCTGACCGGTGGCGAGGTGGATGCCTTCGCCCTGCTGCTCTACCACGCCGCGCTGTTCTTCACCCTGCTGTTGTTCTTCCAGTTGAGCTGGTTCACCCGCCTGCGCTTCTTCCTGTCCTGGTGGGCCTATTCGTTTCCGCTGGCGGCCATCACCCTGGCCACCCTGACCCTCTTCGAGCAGACCGGCGGCGTGGTCTACCTGCGCATGGCGGGCATCCTGCTGGGTATCGTCACTGTGGTCACACTCGGCCTGCTCATCCGCACCGGCGTGGCCGTCGCCAGGCGGGACATCTGCGTTGAGGAATAGCGGCGGCCCGCGGGTCGGCATGTGCATGGCGCCCATGCGATTCCCCCTCCTGCTCCTGCTGCTTCCGCTCGGAGGCATCGCCGCCGAGGTCGAGGTGGCGGTGATCACCCTGCACAACCGGCCGGTCGCGGAAGTTCTCCCCATGCTGCGTCCGCACCTGGAGCCGGACGGCGGCATCAGCGGCATCGGCAACCAGTTGGTCATCAGCGCGCCAGCCGCCACCCTGGCGCGGGTGCGCGGCATTCTCGCGGAGATCGACCGGCCGCCCCGCCAGCTCGTCATCAGCGTGCGCCAGGAGGGGGCGGAGGAAGCCGCGGCCGGCGGCGCCGGCGTTTCCGGCCGCGTGGGTTCGGACGACGTGCGCGTGACGCTGCCGCCGACGCCTTCGCCGCCGGGCGTGGAGGTGCGCGCCTCTTCCGCTGACGACACGCTGCGCGCGCGGGTCTGGAGCAGCCGCGATCTGCGCGAGAACCGCGCCATGCGGCAGGTGCGCGTGCTGGAGGGCGGCAGCGCGCACATTGCGATGGGTATTTCCTACCCGCTGCCCCTGCGCCAATACCACCACACCCCCGCCGGCGTCATCGCCAGCGACTCGGTGGTGTTTCGCAATCTGGATACAGGTTTCCGGGTCAGTCCCACCCTATCGGGCGATACCGTCACTCTGGACATCAGTCCGCGCCAGGAGGAACTGCCGCCGGGCGGCGGCGGCGTCGCCCGCGTGCGCCAGCTCTCCACCCGCGTGAGCGGCCGGCTGGGCGAATGGATCCCGCTGGGCGGCGACTATCTCGCCGAGCAGTCGCGCCGCTCCGGCTACACCAGCCAGTCCACCCGCGACCTGCGACGCGACGGCCGCATCCTCCTCAAGGTGGAGGAAGTACGTTGAGACGGGTTCGCCACAAGCAGGATCGAAGATGAGCAAGACAAGGAAGAAGACCACCTCGCGCGGCACCGCGCAGACCCCGCGCAATGGCGCCGGCAGCGGGCGGGCGGCCCAGCCCCTGGCGCCGGACTGGCTGATCGTCGGCCTCGCCGGCCTCGGCATGCTGATCACCGCCTACCTCAGCGTGCTCGCCTGGAGCGGCGGCCCCGCCGCCCTCTGCGCCGAGGGCGGCGCCTGCGACATCGTGCGGCAAAGCCGCTGGTCGCGCCTGCTGGGACTGCCGGTGGCGTTCTGGGGCTTCCTGGTGTACGCCCTCATCGCCCTCATCGCCTGGCGCATGCCGGCGCGGCTCAAGCGCTGGCGCTGGCTATGGACGCTGGCGCTGGTCGGCGTGGCGGTCAGCCTCTATCTGCAAAGCGTCGCCCTGCTCGCGCTCGACGCCCTCTGTCCGTGGTGCCTGGCTTCCTTCGCCGTCATCACCGCCATCTTCGTGGTTCTCGTCGCGCGGCCGCACGCGGCGGCGCCGGGCATGCCCTGGACGCACTGGTGGGCGCGCGGCGCCGGCATCGCCGCCCTCGTGCTGGCAAGCCTGCACGTCGGCTACAACGGCCTGCCCGGCCGTCCCGACGACGCCCGCCTGAACGCCCTCGCCGAGCATCTGCGGGCCAGCGGCGCCCAGTATTACGGAGCCTGGTGGTGCACCGGCTGCCAGGAGCAGAAGCGAGCCTTCGGCGCGGCGGGTGAGCGCCTGCCCTTCGTCGAATGCGTGCCGAACGGACGCGGCACCCCCATGCTCGCGCGCTGCCAGGCACAAGGCATCGAAACCTTCCCGACCTGGATCATCGGCGGCAGTCGCCATACCGGGGTGCTGACGCCGCGCGAACTGGCGCGGCATTCCGGCTTCGCCTGGAAGTAAGCGCGCGAGGCCCGCGCCTCAGGCCGTCGCTTCGGCGAGGGGCTGGGTGTGTTCGCGGCAGATGCGCAGGCTGTCTTCTTCCGACAGCGCTTCCCCCGTCAGCCCGCAGTGGTATGCCGCGCCGCCGGCGCGGAAGTGGGCGCAACTGCGGCAGACGCCGAAGGTGCGACCGCCGCGCGACTTCTGCCAGCCCGCCAGCAGCCGTGCCAGCGCCGATTCCGCGGCGTCGCGTTGCGCCGGCGGCAGATCGGCCACGGCCCAGGTCCAGACGCGCGCGGCGGTGTCGTCCAGCAGCCCGCGCCCGGCGTCGGTGAGACTCAGGCGCTGCACGCGGCGGTCTTTCGCGTCGATCGCGCGCGCGATCCAGCCATGCGCTTCCATCAGCTTCAGGGTCTGCGACACCGTCCCCTTGGTCAGGCCGAGGTAATCCGCCACGGCCTGCGGCGTGTTGCTGTAGCGGTTGGCGTCACGCAGGTAACAGAGCACCGACCACTGCACCGGCAGCAGGCCGGCGGCCAGGGCCTGACCACGCTGCTCGCTCTGCAGGGCGCGGGCAAGGCTGGCGATGAGGTCGTGCAGTCGATACGTAACCATGGCCGAATGGTATCGAAACAAAACTTGTTTGACAAAGCCGCGCCCCTGTCCAATACTTTGGTATCGATTCGATACTTTGTGGGCAGTGCTTGCCGGGTATCGATCGATCTTCCACCCACTCAAGCAAAGGAGTCCGCCATGTTCCGATCCTTCCTTCCCGCCGCGCTTGCCCTCGGTTTCGCCGCGTCCCCCGCCCTGTCCGCCGACGTGGCCTACCCCGACGGTTTCCGAAATTGGCAGCACGTCAAGTCGATGGTCATCAACCCAGGCCACCCGCTCTACGAGGCGGTGGGCGGCATGCACCACATCTACGGCAACAAGAAGGCCATGCAGGGTTACAAGGCGAATCGCTTCGCCGATGGCTCGGTCATCGTCTTCGACCTGTTCGAGGCCGTCGACAAGGACAACGCCGTCTCCGAGGGCGCGCGCAAGGCCGTGGTGGTGATGGCGCGTGACCGCGCGAAATTCAAGTCGACCGACGGCTGGGGCTACCAGGTGTTCGATGCGAAGACGCGCAAGGGTTCGCTCGATGCCAAAGGCCAGG
>JBBIIR010000165.1:0-5181 GCA_037446455.1 Hydrogenophilales bacterium
AGCTGAACCAGGCCAGGCCGGCCACGCTCGGTCAGGCCTCGCGGCTGCCCGGGGTCACGCCGGCGGCCATTGCCGTGCTCACGGTGCATCTCAAGCGCGGCGCGCTGCCGCGGGAGTCGGCGTGAACCTGGCGCGCGAGCTCGACGCGGGGCTGGCCGGCCTCGGCCTGCAAGTCGATGCCGAACGGCAGGCCGTCCTGCTGGCCTACCTGGACTTGCTCGCCAAGTGGAACCGGACCTACAACCTGACGGCCATCCATGCGCCCGAGCGCATGCTCACCCACCATATTCTGGACAGCCTGAGCATCGCCGCCCACGTCGGTGCCGGCAGCCTGCTCGACGTCGGCAGTGGCGCCGGCCTGCCCGGCATTCCCCTGGCCATCCTGCGGCCGGACCTGGAGGTCACCCTGCTCGACGCCAGCCAGAAGAAATGCGGCTTCATGCGGCAGGCGGCCATCGACCTCAAGCTGCCGGTGCGGGTGGTGCATGGCCGCGCCGAGAAGCACGCGGCCCCGCGCGCCTACCGCCATATTGTGTCGCGGGCGTTCGCCGATCTGTCCGAATTCGTCCGCCTCACCGCCCACCTGCTCGCCCCCGGCGGCAGCTGGCTGGCGATGAAAGGCCTCTATCCGCACGAGGAGGTGGCGCAGATCAAGGGCGCCCGCGTCGGGCGGGACATCCCGTTGCGCATCCCGGGCCTGGAGGCGGAACGGCATCTCATCCTCCTGGAGCCGCTGTCATGACCCGCAGAATCGCGATCACCAACCAGAAGGGTGGTGTCGGCAAGACCACCACCGCGGTCAACCTGGCCGCCAGCCTGGCGAGCCTGGGTCGCCGGGTCCTGCTGATCGACCTGGATCCGCAGGGCAACGCCACCACCGGCAGCGGCACCGACAAGCAGGGCCTCGTCCGCACCGTCTACCATCTGCTGCTGGGCGCCACCGACGCGGCCTCGGTGCGCGTGCGCGCCGAGGCCGGCGGCTTCGACCTGCTGCCCGCCAACCGCGATCTGGCCGGCGCCGAGATCGAACTGGTCGAGCAGAAGCAGCGCGAGTTCCGCCTCAAGCAGGCCCTTGCGGACTTCGCCGACGGCTACGATTACATCCTCATCGATTGCCCGCCCGCGCTCAATCTGCTGACGGTCAACGCGCTGACCTGCGCCGACGCGGTGATCATCCCCATGCAGTGCGAGTACTTCGCCATCGAAGGTCTGGCCGATCTGGTCAACACCATCAAGAAGATCAAGGCGCGGCTCAACCCGGCGCTGGTCATCGACGGCGTCGTCAGGGTGATGTTCGACAACCGCAACACCCTGGCCCAGCATGTTTCCGACCAGCTCAAGGCGCATTTCGGCGGCAAGGTCTTCGACACCCTGGTGCCGCGCAATGTGCGGCTGGCCGAGGCCCCCAGCCATGGCCTGGCGGCGCTGCAGTACGACCGTTCATCCCGCGGCGCCCAGGCCTATCTGCGGATGGCCAGGGAACTCATCGAAAAACAGGAAGGAAGCCGTCATGGCTAAACTCAAAGGACTCGGGCGCGGCCTCGATGCCTTGTTGGGAGAAGGGGAAACCAGCGATGGTGAGCGCTTGCTCACCTTGCCGGTGGAAAGCCTGGTGCCGGGCAAATACCAGCCCCGCACGCGCATGGACCAGGCGGCGCTGGACGAACTGGCCGACTCCATTCGCGCCCAGGGCCTGATGCAGCCCATCCTGGCGCGCGCGGTGCCCGGCGGGCGTTACGAAATCATCGCCGGCGAGCGGCGCTGGCGGGCCAGCCAATTGGCCGGCCTCAAGGAAGTGCCGGTGCTGGTGCGCCTGGTGGAGGACGAGGCGGCGCTGAAGATGGCCCTGATCGAGAACATCCAGCGGGAGAATCTGAATCCTCTGGAGGAGGCGCAGGGCATCCATCGCCTCATCCAGGAATTCGACATGACGCATCAGGCCGCCGCGGAATCGGTGGGCCGTTCACGCGTGTCGGTGTCCAATCTGTTGCGCCTGTTGCACCTGGCCAAGCCGGTACAGGCGATGCTGATGAACGGCGAACTGGACATGGGCCATGCCCGCGCCCTGCTGCCGCTTTCGCATGCCCGCCAGGTCGATGCCGCGCATGAACTGGTGCGGCGCGGCATGTCGGTGCGCGAGGCGGAGCGGCTGGCCGCGCGCCTGAGCAAGCCGCCGGCCCGGCCGGCCGCGGAAAAACGGGATCGCGACGTGCTCCGGCTGGAGGAGGAGCTGTCCGAGAAACTGGGCGCCGGGGTGCGCATCAGCGCGAATCGCAAGGGCGCGGGACGCATCAGCATCGAGTTCGCCAGTCTGGATCAATTGGATGGATTGCTGCGACGCATCAAATAGCGCACACTTCGTTCTGTTCGCGGCCCTCGTTTTTCATCAATCAGCTTGATGATTGCATTAGCCGCGCTGATTCTTATATCATCATCGTCTAATGTTTTTCAGCCTCATCCTGCAAGCCAGCGTCATCGTGATCGTGGCGATGCTGGGCGGGGCATGGCGGGGATGGACGGTGGCCGGCGCCCTGTTGTACGGCGGCGGCGTGGCTTTGCTCAATGCCGCGATGCTGGTCTGGCGCTGGCACCGGGGTAGGCGTGATTACCACTGCGATGGCGAACGCCATCTGAAGTCTTTCCACCGTTCCTTCCTGGAACGGTTTTTTGTTGTCGCGATTCTGTTGGCGACGGGGCTGGGCGCGCTGAGCCTGGCCGCGTTGCCGTTGTTGACGGGCTTCATCGTCGGACAGCTGGCCTGGATGGCCGCCAGTCTGGGCCCGCGTGAGAGAACTTGAGCATGGCTGCTGAAGCGCATACTTCGTCGGAATACATCAAGCACCACCTGCAGAATCTGACCTTTGGCCAGCATCCCGACGGAACCTGGGGCATCGCCCAGTCCGCCGAGCAGGCCAAGGAGATGGGGTTCTGGGCCGTCCATCTCGATACTCTGGGCATGTCCATCCTGCTCGGCGTACTGTTCCTCTACCTGTTCCGCAAGGCCGCCGCCCGCGCGACGGCGGGCATCCCCGGCGGCTGGCAGAACTTCGTCGAGTGGGTGGTGGAGTTCGTCGACCGCAGCGTGAAAGGGTCCTTCAGCGGACGCAATCCGCTGGTCGCGCCGCTGGCCCTCACCATCTTCATCTGGATCTTCCTGCTCAACCTCATGGACCTGGTGCCCATCGACTGGATACCGGGCCTCATGGCCGCGCTGGGCGTGCCCTATTTCAAGCTGGTGCCCACCACCGACCCCAACGCCACCTTCGGCATGGCCATCGCCGTGTTCTTCCTGGTCCTTTACTACAGCATCAAGATGAAGGGGATCGGCGGTTTCGCCGCCGAACTGTCGCTGCAGCCCTTCGGCAAGTGGGGGCTGCCCGCCAATATTGTGCTGGAAGGCGTCAACCTCATCGCCAAGCCCATCTCCCTGGCCCTGCGTCTGTTCGGCAACCTGTATGCCGGCGAGATGATCTTCATCCTCATCGCCCTGATGTTCTCCGGCGGCGCCGTGCTGTTCCTCACCGGCGGCGTCCTGCAATGGGCGTGGGCCGTATTCCACGTGCTGATCATCACTCTGCAGGCCTTCATTTTCATGACCCTGACCATCGTCTATCTCGACATGGCGCATCAGGAACACCACTGACCGATTTTTGGATTCGTTGTACTTGCTACCTTAAACAGGAGAAACCAGATGGAACAAGCTCTTCTTTACATCGCCGGCGCCATCATGCTGGGCCTGGGCGCGCTCGGCGCCTCGGTGGGCATCGGCATTCTGGGCGGCCGCTTCCTGGAGGGCGCCGCCCGCCAGCCCGAACTGATTCCCATGCTGCGCATCCAGTTTTTCATCGTCATGGGTCTGGTCGACGCCGTGCCGATGATCGCCGTGGGCCTGGCCATGTACGTCCTCTTCGCGGTCGCCGGCTGATTCGGAAGCTCGCCAACCCGACTATGCACAACCCGAAAGAGGTCCGGGCATGAACATCAATCTGACCCTGATCGGCCAGTCGATCACCTTCGCCGTCTTCGTGTGGTTCTGCATGAAGTTCATCTGGCCGCCCATCGTCAACGCCCTCGATGCGCGCAGGAAGCAGATCGCCGACGGCCTCGCCGCCGCCGATCGCGGCAAGCACGAGCTGGAACTGGCCGCGCGGCGCGCCAGCGAGTCCCTGCACCACGCCAAGCAGAAGGCCGCGGACATCATCGCCCAGGCCGAGAAGCGCGCCGCCCAGGTGATCGACGAGGCGAAGGCGGCCGCCAAGGAGGAGGGGGATCGCATGATCCTTGCCGCCAAGGCGGAAATCACCCAGGAAAGCCACCGCGCCCGCGAGGCGCTGCGCGGCGAGATCGCCGGCCTGGTGGTGGCGGGCGCCAGCAAGGTCCTGCGCCGCGAGGTGGACGCCAAGGCGCATGCCGATCTGCTGGAAGCCGTGAAGAACGAACTTTGACCATGGAACGCGCGACCCTAGCCCGTCCTTACGCCGACGCGGTGGCCAAGCTGGCCGCCGAGCGCGATGCCTGGACCGCCTGGTCGGAACGGCTCGCCCTGCTCGACATGGTGCTTGCCGACCCGCGGATCCGGGCCCTGGCGGAAAACCCCGGCGTCTCCTCCGACCGCCTGGTGCAGGTGATCCTCGCCGTATGCGGCGAGCGCATCGGCGCCGAGGGCGCCAATCTGCTCGGCGTGCTGGCGGAGAACAAGCGCCTGGCCCTGTTGCCGGAAATCATCAGCCTGTTCGAGGCCGAGAAGGCCGCCCGCGAGGGCGTGCTGGAGGCCCACTTCACCACGGCCTTCGAATTGAGCGCGGAGCAGATGGCCGCCCTGGTCGCCAGGCTGGAGTCGCGCTTCGGCCGCAAGATCGCCGCCAGCCAGAGCGTGGACAGCGCCCTCATCGGCGGCGTGGTGATCCAGGTGGGCGACGAAGTCATGGATGCGTCGGTGCGCGGCGGGCTAGAAAGCCTCGCCGTCACCCTGAAAGCTTGATTGGAGAATCGGAGTAGCTATGCAACTCAACCCGTCTGAAATCAGCGAGCTGATCAAGAGCCGCATCCAGAACCTGGAAGCCGGCTCGGAGCTGCGCACCCAGGGCACGGTGGTATCCGTCACCGACGGCATCGTCCGCATCCATGGCCTGTCCGAGGTCATGCAGGGCGAAATGCTGGAGTTTCCCGGCAACACCATGG
>JBBIIR010000166.1:0-5170 GCA_037446455.1 Hydrogenophilales bacterium
CGAGCCGCACGGCGCTGTCCGCCGCCGGCGCGCCGGGCGCGGCCAGGGCCTCGGCGGCGGCGCGCAGACGCGCGGCCAGGTCGGCGCGCAGGTCGAAACCCGGCGGTTGCGCCAGCAGCGCGCGCAGGCTGGTCCAGGTGAATTCGTTGTAGACGTGCAGCAGATGCAGCGGGCGTTCCAGTGCACGCGCCAGATGGGCGGCGCGGCGCAGGGCGCATTCGGCGGCGGCGGAGAAATCGGTGCTGGCGAGGATGGGGGGGGGTGTGCTCATGTCGTTTCCTTTTCCGAGCGGATCAGGCCCGCCAGGTGTTCCACGGTGAAGTCCACCGCGTCGCGATAGGGATACAGCACGGTGGGCGCGCCGGCCCGCTTGAGGGCGGCGCCCTGGGCGTCGTCGCGGGCGACCATCGCCACCTCGCCGGCGAAGCCGCGCGTCGCCAGGGCGTGCAGCAGGGCGCGGTTGGATTCCAGGTCGGGCAGGGTGCTGACCGCCCAGGGTACGCCCTCCAGCGGCAGGCTTTCCAGGAAATCCGCGTCCTGGCCGTCGCCGAAGCGCACTTCCATGCCCTGGTCGCGCAGGCGGCGCACCAGTTCCGGATCGAACTCCACGCCCAGCACCGCCAGGCCGGAGTCCTTCAGACGCCGGGCCAGGCGCTCGCCGTAGCGGCCCAGGCCGAACACCACGATGTCGGGCCGCGCGGTGCCGCGCGGCTGGCGTTCCACCGCCAGTTCGCGGTGCGGCCGCTTGCGCTCGAACATGCCCAGCCAGGGCGCCAGGCGGTCGTAGAGGGCGTGCGAGAACAGGATCATGTAGGTGGACAGGGCGATGGTCACCACGCCGACCAGGGTGGTCAGACCCAGGGCCTGCATGCCGATGTGGCCGAGGCTGATGCCCATGGCCACGAAGACGATGGAGAACTCGCTGATCTGCGCCACGGTGAGGCCGGCGAGGAAGCCGGTGCGCTTGCGGTAGCCCATGTAACCCATGATGGCCATGACGATGAGGGGATTGCCGATGAGCACGAAGGCCGACAGCACCATCGCCGGCACGATCTCCCCGCCCAGGGTGGAGAAGTCCAGCTTGGCGCCGAGGTCGATGAAGAAGAACAGCAGCAGGAAGTCGCGGATGCCGGTCAGCCGCGCGCTGATGGCCTCGCGGTAGGAGGTGGAGGCCAGCGAGAAGCCGGCGAGGAAGGCGCCCGCCTCCTTGGAGAAGCCCGCCCACTCGCCGAGGGCGGCCAGGCCGGTGCCCCAGGCGATGGCGAACACCAGCAACAGCTCCTGCGAACGGGCCATGGCGCGCACCAGGCCGGGCAGCACGTGGCGCATGAGCAGGTAGACCAGCACCGCCGCCCCCGCCACGCGCGTCAGCAGCGAGACCGCCACCTCCCAGCCGGCGGCCTGGTCGGCGCCGCGCAGGGCGCTCATGGCCAGCATGGCGACGACCACGGCGATGTCCTGGACGATGAGGAAGCCGACGGCGATGCGGCCGTGCAGGGAGTCCAGCTCGCGTTTGTCGGACAGCAGCTTGACGATGATGATGGTGCTGGAGAAGGTCAGCGCCACCGCCACGTAGAGGGCTTCCATCACCCCCTTGCCGAGGGCCAGGATGATGAAAAAGCCGAACAGGATGGTGAAGGCCAGTTGTCCCAGGCCGGTGGCCAGGGCCACCGGGCCGATGTGGCGGACGTGCTGGAGATCCAGCTTGAGGCCGACCAGGAACAGCAGCACGGCCACGCCGATCTGCGCGAGCAGATCGATCTGGTCGTGCGCCCGCACCAGCCCGAACACCGCCGGACCGACCAGGATGCCGACCACGATGTAGGCGATCAGCACCGGCTGCTTCAGGCGCGTGGCCAGGGCTCCGGCGGCGGCGGCGATGCCCAGCAGCAGGGCCATTTCGGCGAAGGGCGCGGCGTATGTGGCGTCAGGGCTCATAGGCGCCCCGTTTGCGGCGGCGTTTCCAGCTCCAGGCGGTGCGCAGACGCCAGAACAGCATGATCCCCCAGTAGGACAACAGGCCCGCCAGCACCGCGAAGATGACCAGCCCCAGCAGCAGGGGGCGGCCCAGGCCGAGCATGCCTTCCCAGGCGGAGCGCCACCAGCCCATCGCCCGGATGGCTTGTGCATCGCTGCCGGGCGGCGCCAGTTTGGCCGGCGCCGCGTCCTCGCCGAGGATGGCCGCGCCCGCCTGATGGGCGAGCACGTAGATGGGCGCGAAGGTCACCGGGTTGGTCACCAGGGTGCTGCCCACCGCCGCCGGCACGTTGGCGCGCAGCAGGATGGCCATGCCGGCGGCGAAGGGAATCTGGGCGATGGGGATGAGCAGACCGAAGAACACGCCGAGCGAGACGCCGACGGCCACGCCGCGCCGGCTGAAATGCCACAGGCGAGGGTGCGAGAGATGGGGCGCCAGCCAGCGCAACCAGCGGTTGCCGTGGATGTGATCGCGGCTGGGCAGAAGTCGGCGGAATCGCGCAAGCATGCCACATCTTACCTGCGCGGCAAGGCGTCGATGCTCATGAAAACGATTCGATCGTCGCCGGGTGGAAAACGCAAAGCATGGGGCCGAGCACGTAAGGGAATGCCTTACGCTGGCGTCCAGGGGAAGGTCTCAGAGCCTGTGCATATTCCAGAACGGCGACAACACCGGACGTCATTCCCGCGAAAGCGGGAATCCAGTGGCTTTATAACCCGTTGCAATTCCTGGATTCCCGCATTCGCGGGAATGACGATACACAGCCGCTCAGTCCGCTCCGATCCCGGCTTCCAGACAGGCGCGCACCAGTTCCGGCACGCTGCGCGCCTGCATCTTCTCCATCATGCGGGCCTTGAACACCTCCACCGTGCGCGGGCTGATGCCCAGTTCGCCGGCGATCTCGCGGTTGGGCAGGCCGGCCACCACCAGGTCCATGACCTGGCGTTCGCGTTCCGACAGGCGCTCCATGCGCGCGGCGATCTCGGCGGCGCGCGACTGCGTCGCGTGCTGGCGGCTGTCGCGTTCGACGGCCTCGGCGACGGCGGCCAGCAGCGCCTCCTCCTCGTAGGGCTTTTCCAGGAAATCCACCGCGCCCGCCTTCAAGGCCGCGCGCGCCTGCGGCAGGTCGCCATGGCCGGTGAGGAAGACGATGGGCAGGCTGTTGCCGCGCTCGGCCAGGGCGCGTTGCAGGGCCAGGCCGTCCATGCCGCCCATGCGCAGGTCGAGCAGCAGGCAGCCGCGCCAGTCCGGCCGCCAGGCCTCCAGGCAGGACTCGGCGCTGGGGAAGGCGCGCGTGCGATAACCCCGGAAGTTCAGCAACAGGGCCAGGGAGTCGCGCACGGCGTCGTCGTCGTCGACGATGATGATGCGGCTGTCGGTCATGGCGGCAAGGCGGAGAAGCTGGGCGCATGTTCGCCGATGTCGCCGCCCGCATCCAGCCAGTGCGCGCGTCCGTCGGCGAACGCCAGGGCAAGGCGCACCGGCTTGTCGGGGAAGAGGGCGCGCGCGGCGGCGCCGTAGGCGGCCATCTGCGCCAGGTGGGGGGCGGCGCGGCGGGCCAGGTCGGGCTCATCCAGGGCGCCGGTCTTGTAATCCAGCACCCACACCTCGCCGGCGAACTCGACCAGACGGTCGATGCGGGCGACGCGTCCGTCCGGGTCGAGGAACTCCAGTTCGTTGTGCGCGCGCAGATGCAGGGCGGGGTCGAAGGCGGGCGCCAGTTCGGCGATGGCGAGGATGCGCCCGGCCAGGGCGGCGACCTCGGCCGCCCGCGCCGCTTCGAGGCCGAGGCGGGCGCGCAGGGCGTCGGCGTCCACGCCCTGGCTGATGCCCTCCAGCCAGGCGTGGACCTGGATGCCGAGTTCCGCCTCGCGGCCGGCGGGCTCGAGGCGGCTGCCGATGGCGGTCCCCTCCCCCCTTTGCAAACCCCCTGTCTCGCTCTCCTCGATCCCGCCGGGGAGTTCTTGGGGAAGTGGAGAGGATGCTGGCCAGACCATCTCCGGCAGCCCCGCCATATCCGCTCTTTGCATGGCCTCCCGCGCCAGCCCCAGCCAGCTCCCCGGCTTGCCGTCGTCGACGCCGCTGACGAAGAGGGCCTGGCGCGCCCGCGTCATCGCCACGTAGAGCAGGTTCAGGCGTTCGCGCGCGGCCTGTTGCCGCTCGCGCTCGAACAGGCCGTCGCGCCCCGGTCCGCGCCAGGCGGCGGCGCCGTGCAGGGAGAAATGCGCGGGGCGGTCGCTTTCCGGCGGCCAGTCGAGCAGCACGCCGCAGGCGTCGTCGCGGCCCGTGCCCTGGTCGGCCTTGATGAGGAACACCACCGGCGCTTCCAGGCCCTTGGCGCCGTGGATGGTGAGCAGGCGCACGGCGTCGCCGGCGGCGGCGGGCGGTTCGTCGGGCGCGTCCTGGCCGGCGCGCTCGCGCAACTGGCGGAGTTCGTCGAGGAAGCGCGGCAGGCTGGGATAACGCCCACCCGAGAGGGACAGGGACAGGTTCAGCAGGCCCTCCAGGTTGGCCAGCACGCCGGCGCGCAGATGCGCGGGCACGGCGGCGGCGTAGCGGGCAACCACGTCGGCCTGGTGATAGACGCGGTCGAGCAGGTCGTGCACCGGCAGCCGACCCGCCTGCCCGCGCCAGTCGGCGAGCAGACGGACGGCGCGGGTCACCGGCTCCGGCGCGTCGGCGGCCGCCGCCCAGTCGCGCAGGCGTCCCCACCAGGAACCTTCTCCGCCCGCCAGCCGGCGCAGATCCTCGTCGCCCAGGCCGAACAGCGGCGAGCGCAGGGCGTGCGCCAGGGCCAGGTCGTCGAGGGGCGACACCAGGACCTCCAGCAGGGCGGCGAGGTCGCGCGCCTCCAGGGTGTCGAGCAGGCCGCCGCGGCGGTCGCCCAGGTAGGGAATGCCGGCGCGCCGCAGGGTGTTTTCGAACACCTCCAGATCGGCGCGCGAAGCATAGAGCAGCAGGATGTCGGCATGGCGCGCCGGGCGCTCGGCATCCCCCGCGCGCACGCGCAGACGCCCCACCACCTCGCCGATGCGCGCCGCCACCCAGGCCGCCTCGGCCGCGCGTTTGTGCGGCCGGACCGGCGGCGGGTCGCGCAGCGGATTGCGGAAGGGAATGGCCGCGGCCGCGGCCGCCTCCGCAGGCGCCGCGTACAGCTCGCAGCGGCCGGGCAGACCGGCCTGATGCGCGCCG